>CAZGRE010000025.1:0-19235 GCA_964528085.1 uncultured Thermotogae bacterium
GCTGATCGCCTACTACGCCGCCCGCGCCCGCGGGGGGACGGGGCTCGGCATCGTGGAGAACGCGAACCTCGACTACCCCCTCGGCTCGAACGGGGCCGTCCAGCTGCGGATCGACCACGACCGCTATATCCCCGGTCTATACCGGCTGGCAACGGCGATCCGAGCCGAAGGGGCGGCGGCGGCGATCCAGATCAACCACGCCGGAGGGCTCGCCAGGCCGGAACGGATCGAAATAATGCCGGTCGGCCCGTCGGCTCTGTCATGGAGCGAGGATCGAATACCTCCCCGCCCCCTCCCTCCCGATGAGATCGAGGGGATCATCGATTCCTACGCCCTCGCCGCGGTGCGGGCCATGCGGGCCGGGTTCGACGCCGTCGAGATCCACGGCGCCCACGGCTACCTGATCGCTCAATTCCTCTCGCCGTTGACCAACCATCGCTCTGACGGATACGGCGGCTCGCGCGAGAACCGCTGGCGGTTCGCCATCGAGATCATCCGCCGCGTCCGCAAGGCGGTGGGGCCCGACTTTCCGATCCTCTTCCGCATCAGCGGCGACGAATACCTCCCGGGCGGACGGACGATCGAGGAGACGGTGGAACTCGCACCCGCGCTGACCGAAGCCGGAGCCGACGCGATCCACGTGTCGGCAGGGACCGCGGCGAACCCGGAGAAACAACTGGAGCCGATCTCCTATCCCGAGGCCTGGCGCGTCGATCTCGCCGCAGCGGTGAAGGGCGGTGTGGATATCCCTGTGATCGCGGTCGGCGTCCTGCGCAGGCCGGAGACGGTGGAGCGCGTGTTGGCGGACGGGAAGGCGGACTTCGTCGCTATCGGTAGAGGCCTGATCGCCGATCCAAGCTGGCCGGAGAAGGCGGAGCGGGGAGCGGTCGATAAGATAAAGCACTGCATATCCTGCAACCGGTGCACGCGCCGGCGGGTGTTCGACGACCTCCCCATCTCCTGCTCGGTCAACCCGGCCGTCGGTCGCGAAGGAGAGCCGCTCCCAAAACCGGCCTCCCCGAAGAAGATCGTGATCGTAGGCGGAGGACCGGGAGGACTGCAGGCGGCGGCTACGGGAGCGTCGCTTGGACACCGGGTCACGCTCCTGGAGGAGGAGGATCGCCTCGGCGGCCGGCTCCGCCTCGCAGCGGCTCCGCCGCACAAGGAGAAGATAGACTGGGTAATCGACGACCTCATCGCTGGGCTTCCCCCTTCGGTCGATCTGCGGACAGGGACGAGGGCGACCGTCGCCGGGATCGCAGCCCTCCGGCCGGACGCCGTGATCCTGGCGACGGGGGCGACCCCGGCCCGACTCGACGTCCCCGGAGCGGAACTACCCCACGTCGTTACAGCCGACGCCCTCCTCAGGAATCGGATCGACGTGGCAGAAAGGCCGGTCGTCGTGATCGGGGCAGGATTGGTCGGGTGCGAGACGGCCCTCCACTGTGCCTCCTCAGGAGCGCGGCGGGTGACCATCCTCGAGGCCCTCGCGGAAGCGGCCGGAGACTGCGAACCGATCACGAGGGGCGACCTCCTCACCCGCCTAAAAGAGAGAAGGGTCGAGATCTACACAGGGGTCCGGGTACGCGAGATAACGACCTCTGCGGTCGAGTTCGAGGCCGACGGGCGGCTCGAGACCCTCCCGGCGGAGCTCGTCGTCACCGCCGTCGGTGCCGAGGCGGACCACAGGCTCGAACAGGAACTAAGCGGGCAGGGCTTTCCGGTGTACGTCATCGGGGACGCGCGGAAGCCGCGCGGGATATACGAAGCGATCAACGAGGGATGGCTGGCCGCCATGAAGCTCTCCGAGGAGGGAGGACGATGGAACGGATAATCAGGGTGAATACGCGCACAGGGGAGATCGCCACGACCCCGGTCCCAGAGAGGATGGCGCGGTTGGGCGGGAGGGGCCTGATCGCCGATATCATGTTGGATGAGGTCTCCCCGATTTGCCACCCATTGGGGCGCGGAAATAAGCTCATCTTCGCCCCCGGCCTCCTCGGCGGGACCCCGGTCCCTGCATCGGGGCGTCTGTCGATCGGCGGGAAGAGCCCGTTAACCGGCGGGATCAAGGAGTCGAATGTCGGGGGAGAGGCCGGGCAGAAACTAGCCCGGATCGGGGTAAGGGCCCTCATCCTCGAGGACGCCCCGGATGAGCCCACCGCCCACATCCTCTACCTTAATAAGGATAGAGTGGAGTGGATCGACGATGACCCGATAGCAGGCTGCTCGGTTCAGGATTCCCTCACCCTCCTCCACGAACGGTTCGGCCCGTCGTGCGGGTTGCTCGTCATCGGACCGGCAGGGGAGATGAAGATGGCCGCAGCCGGGATCGCGACGACCGGGCCGGAGTCCGTTCAGACGAGGTACGCCGCCCGCGGGGGCCTCGGAGCCGTGATGGGAGCAAAAGGTGTCAAGGGGATCGTAATCGACGACCGCGGGACAACGAACTATCCGGGATACGACCAGACCAGATTTAAAGAATCATACCGTACATACACACAGATGCTCCTAGCGAGCCCGAGGCTCGAGGCCCGCCGGAGATACGGGACGGCCGGGATCGTCGTCACAGCGAACGAACTCGGGCTCCTCCCGACGCGAAACTTCAGCCGCGGTTCATGCGATGGAATCGATGAGATCAGCGGTGAGCGCCTCGCCGAGACGATCGCCGCCCGCGGGGGAGAGGGGCGCTCAGGGGTCGCGTGCATGACCGGCTGCGTCATCAAGTGTTCCAACGTATACCCGGATCAGACGGGAAAGAAGAAGGTAGCGACCCTCCAATACGAGAACATCGCCCTCCTCGGATCGAACTGTGGGATCACGAACCTCGATGGGATCGCCGAGCTCAACGCCCTGTGCAACGATATCGGCCTCGACGCGATAGAAATCGGGGGCGTCCTCGGCGTGGCGATGGAGGCCGGCCTCATCCGGTTCGGGGACGTCAATGGCGCCGCAGATCTCCTCCGCCGAATCGGAGAAGGGGAGCCTCTCGGGCGGATACTCGGCGAAGGGGTCGCCTTCACCGGCCGGGCGCTCGGATCCCGCCGGATCCCGGCGGTGAACGGGCAGGGGATCCCGGGGTACGATCCACGGGGGCTGAAGGGGAACGGCGTAACGTACGTCACATCCCCGATGGGGGCTGATCATACGGCAGGAAACGCGTTCGGAACCGCGAAGACGCTCGATCCCCTATCCAAGGAGGGGCAGGTCGAGAACTCGCGGAAGCTCCAGATCCGGGCCGTCATCCTCGACACGTTCGGCCTCTGCCTGTTCGCCCGGGGACCGTTCGTCGAGAGGCCGGGGCTCCTGGTCGAGCTGATCTTCGGACGCTTCGGATGGGACCTCGCCTTCGCGGACATCACTCAAGCGGCGGCGGAGACGTTACGGCTCGAGCGGGGATTCAACGACGCGGCCGGCTCCTCCGATCGATCCTGCGACGTCCCCGAATTCATGCGCTATGAACCGCTCCCTCCGCACAACACGGTCTATGACATAACCCCAGAAGAGATGGCAAAGATCTGGGAGATCGAGCCTGATAGGGATGAGTTCTGATTCGCAGCGAAAGGAGGATGGATGAGGTACGTCGTTGATTCAGCAACGGTCGAAGGGGTGAAGAAGATCCCAACCAGAGTCTCCAAGCTCCTCTTGTCGGAAGCAACGGTCGGGGCACGTGGTTTCTCGATGGGGCAGAACGTCACCGCTGTGGGGAGCCAGATCCCTGAACACGCGCATGAATCCTCAGAAGAGGGGATGTACATCGTCAGCGGGCAAGGCCGCCTCATTACCGAAGAAGGGGAAGAGGAGCTTCGGGCCGGGATGGCGATCTACATGCCGCCGGGCGTCAAACATTCGATCCTCAATACGGGGGACGAGGAGCTGAAGCTCGTCTGGGTCTACTCCCCTCCCCTTCTGCAACACAGACTGCAAAACTCTAATACATAAAGGAGGGTATTGATGATATTCGAGGAAACAAGGGCCAGCCTGGAGAGACTCGGCCTACCCAAAGGGGACCTATACGAGCTTACGACATCGGGGAAGACGTTCCCCGACGGGGCTCACTTCCGGATCGAGGTGCCGACGGTCAATTCGTTCGAGGCGTTCGAGGCGCTGGTCAACCGGGCCGACGAGCTCGGAGTGACGATCAACCGGATCGACGAGACATATGGGATCTTCCGCTACCCGCTCGGCGAACTGCGCGACTACACCTCCCTTGCGAAGGAGCGGGGGATAGCGCTCAACCTCTCCGTCGGGCCGCGTGCTCCGTATGACACAGGGGCGACGGTTCAGACACCTCAAGGGGTGCGGATCGGCTACCGGCTACGCGGGATGGAGCAGGTCGTCCGGGCGATCGAGGACGTGAAACGGGCGATCTCCGTCGGATGCCGCGGGATCCTCGTATACGACGAGGGCCTGCTGTGGGTGATGAGCGAGATGCGAAAGGCAGGGGAGCTCCCGTCCGACCTTCAATTCAAGGTTTCAGCCCATTGCGGCCACGCCAACCCGGCTGCGTTCAAAGTCCTGGAACAGCTGGGGGCGGACTCGATCAACCCGGTACGGGACCTGCAGCTCCCGATGATCGGAGCCCTGCGCAGGGCGGTGACCGTCCCCCTCGACCTCCACACCGACAACCCACCGGCATCCGGCGGTTTCATCCGGAGCTACGAAGCGCCGGAGATCGCCCGGATCGCCTCCCCTGTCTATCTAAAGACCGGAAATTCCGTGGTCTCGGGGCACGGGATCAAGACCACACCGGCAGAAGGACGCCGGATGGCGGAGCAGGCGAGCATCATCGTCGAGATGGTGCATAAATACTTCCCCGAGGCGAAGCAGAGCGGCCCGGGGGCACCAGACGCGGCGATCCCCGTATAACCGATGAGGACCGTCGAGCTCACCGCCCCTCACCGCCTGGAGCTGACAGAGCGGGACGACCCTCGACCCGGTCCGGGAGAGGTCCGGATCGCCGTCCATTCTGTCGGGATATGCGGGACGGATCTGGACTTCTATCGAGGCCGCCGGCCGACCGTCTACCCGTTCGTCCTCGGTCACGAATGCTCAGGGCGGATCGACATGGTGGGTAGCGGCGTCACCGGACTGAGGATCGGGACCCGGGTCACCGTGCGGCCGAACTTCGGGTGCGGAACGTGCGAGCTCTGCAAGGAAGGGCGCGACAACATCTGCCCCAACAGCCGTGGGCTGGGGGTGACGATCGACGGGTGTCTGGCGGAGTACATCATCGCCCCGGCCGATTACGTATGGCCCCTCCCCGAAGGGATGAGCCTTGAGACCGGATCCCTGATCGAGCCGGTCGCCGTCGCCGAGAGGGCCGTACGGCGGGCGGGGGATATAGCCGGCCGCCGGGTGGTCGTCCTCGGGAGCGGCCCGATCGGCCTCTTCGCCCTTCAGATCGCAAAAGCGAACGGAGGGGAGGTGACCGTCATCGACCCGGTTCCGGAGCGGCTCGAGCGGGCGAAAGACCTCGGAGCAGAGGGCGTCTACCCTCCCTCTGCCGTCTCTGCTGCAGATGACGCTCGCGGATTCGACGCCGTCATCGAGACGGCGGGGGTGGCGGAGACCGTCCCCCTCGCCATCGATCTGTTGCGTCCCGGCGGCCGCGTTGTCCTCACCGGGATACCGATGGAGGCCGCCTCGATCGAGACGCGCTTCGTCGTCTGGAGGGAGTTGGAGCTCGTCGGTTCGTTTACGTACACGAAGGAGGACTTCGAGCGCGCAAGCGATCGGATGAGGGACAACGACATAGAAGGAGTAGGGCTGATCACCCACCGCTTCGATCTCAAGCGGGCATCCGACGGATTCGCCGTCGCCGCCGATCGCGGTGGGCTGAAGGTGATCATCAAGGTGCGTGAGGAGGTAGATTGATGGCAGAATGGGAACTCCCACCGAAAGGCGGGCATATGGACCTCCCCTCCGGCGTCTATTTTCAGAACATGACCGGCCGGGAGGTACGGGAACGGTTGACCAAGGACGACATCATCATCATCCCCGTCGGGAGTACGGAGGCCCACGGAAGCGGTGCCCCGTACGGGGAGGACACCTTCCTCGTCACCCGGATGGCGGAGCAGGTGGCGCTCAGAACGGGATGCACGGTCGCTCAGCCGATCTGGTACGGATCGCACCCGTGGAGCCATCTGGGGATGCCGGGGACGATCGTCATCCCGGAAGATACGTTCACGGCCGTCCTCCGCGCCGTAATCGCCGGACTCTGGAACGCCGGCTTCCGCAAGCAGATCCTACTGAACGGCCACGGGCAGGAATACGTGATCCCGAACGCGATCCACCAGTTTATGAAAAAATATCAAGTTCCAACTGTGATCGCGTTCGTCAACTGGCCGCTCGTCATCCCCGATTTATTGAAGGATAAGGCGCACGGCGGTCCGTTCGACACGCCGTTCAAGCACGCCGATGAGGCGGAGACGTCGTACTCGATGGCGCTCTTCCCGGAGTTGATCCACATCGAGGACGCGATCGATACCGTCCCGTCCGGGTTCCTCCGTGACGGGAAGGGGCTCCGTCACATCGACGGGGGAGGCGACATCTACCAGCGCCCGATACCCGGCCACGCCCAGGTGGGGCTGAGCGGGCTCGAGGTCTGCATATACCCGGAGGGAGTGATCGGTAAGCCGAGTCTGGCCTCCCCTGAGAAGGCGTACGCCGGGGTGGAGCGGATCCTCGATTACCTGGTGGAGCTGCACGACGACATCCTCGGAACCTTCCCTCCGGGTGAACTCCCGCCGATGGAGAAGGTGAGCCAGCGTTCGCAGGAGGAGATCAAAGCGGTCGTGCAAGGTCCGCGCAACGGAGGTCGGCACCTCTACACCATCGCCTACCCCCCGTAGAGGCAAAGAGGAAGGAGCGTAAATTCGATGCAAGCGTTGGTGTTCGATGGCCCCGGCGATATCCACATAAAAGAGGTCGACAAACCCAGGATATCCCCGGATGAGGTACTGATCAAGACCGGATTCGCAGCTGTATGCGGGACGGATCTACACATAATGAAAGGGAGCTTTCCGGCGAAGCCGGGGATCATCATGGGGCACGAGGCTGCTGGTACCGTCGAAGCCGTGGGGGAAAACGTCAAACATCTTGTCCCCGGCCAACAGGTCGTCAACGCCCCCTACCTGATATGCGGCGACTGTCTCCCGTGCCGTTCCGGCCGATACAACGTCTGCCGGTATCGAGAACACCTCGGGATCGACACGGACGGCGTCTTCGCCGAGTACTACAAGCTCCCGGAATACGCGGTCTATCCGTCGCCCGATGGGTTAAGCCTCGAAGAAGGGGCCCTTGTTGAGCCGGCGGCGGTCGGCTATCACGCCGTCCGCCGGATCGCGCCGACACCGTCGGATACCGTGGTCATCATCGGGGCAGGCCCGATCGGCCTGTTCGCCCTCGAGAGCGTGGTCGCGTTCGGAAGCCAGAGGATCATCGTCTCGGGGCACCGCCAGAGGCGCTTGGAGCTCGCAAAGAGGCTGGGGGCCCATCGTGTCGTACGCCCGCCGGAGGAGGACCTGAGGACCGTCGTTCTTGAGGAGACGGATGGGAACGGGGCAGACATGGTGATCGAGGCGGCCGGCCGACCGGACACGATCGCTGAAACCGTCAGCCTCGTCCGGTCGGCCGGTCGGATCTGCCTGGTCGGCATCCCGTCGCAGGAGGTCCGATTCGATTTCATCTCCCTTGTTAGACGCGAGGTGGATGTCCTCACCTCGGACGCCTCCCTCCTCGCCTACGAGCGGACACACGAGCTGGTGGCGAAGAGGATCCTCGATGCACGGCCGTTGATCTCCCATGTCTTCCCGTTCGAACGGATCATCGAAGCGATCGAGGCCTCTCAGGATCAGGACGCCATCAAGATCCTCATCCGCTTCGGAGAGGAGGGTGACCAATGAAGGAGGACGTCGTTTCCGTACCGGTCGATACCATCCGCAGATTCTCCGAGGCCGCCTTCGTCCGGCTCGGGATCCCCCAGGATGACGCGGTGATCTGCACCGATGTCCTCATCCGGTCCGATCTTCGCGGGATCGCTTCGCACGGGGTCGGCCGCCTCAGGATGTACATCGATCGGATCCGCGCCGGGATGATCGAGCCGGTGACCGAGTTCGAAGTCGTCCGAGAAGGGGCGACGACAGCCGTCGTAGACGGCCATCACGGGATGGGGCACGTAATCGGGGTCCGTTCAATGCGGCTGGCGATCCGGAAGGCGAAGGAATACGGGATCGGTGCTGTGGCCGTCCGCAACTCGTCCCACTTCGGGATCGCCGGCTATTACTCGTTGCTGGCGGTCGAGGAGGGGCTGATCGGGGTGACGATGACGAACGCACGCCCCTCCGTCTTTCCGACGTTCGGGGGCGAGCCAATATTCGGGACGAACCCGATCGCCTTCGGAGCCCCGACCGACGAGGGATGCCCCTTCCTGTTCGACGCCTCGACCTCCGTCGTCCCACGCGGGAAGCTTGAGGTCCTCTCCCGTGCCGGCACGCCCCTCCCACCCGGTTGGGTCATCGATCGCGGGGGAGGAATAGCGACGGACACCGATGCCGTTCTTGAGGGGCTCAACGCCGGCGAGTTCGGACTCCTCCCCCTCGGAGGAGCGGGTGAGACGCTCAGTGGGCATAAGGGATACGGGTTTGCTACGATCGTCGAGATCCTATCGGCCAGCCTCCAGGCCGGTTGTTCCCTCCAGGAGCTTGCGAGCTTCGCCCCGGACGGCTCCCCGCGCAAGCAGCGGCTCGGCCACTTCTTCCTGGTGATCGACATCGGGGTATTCACCGATCCTACGAGCTTCAGGAAGACGACGGGAGAGATTCTCCGGCGGCTGCGCGCATCGCGGAAGCTCCCGGGAGCAGATCGAATCTACACTGCCGGTGAGAAGGAATGCGAACGGGAGAGAGAGACCGCCTCCCATGGCATCCCTATCAATCCGAAGCTTCAGGCCACCCTCTCCGCCATCCGCGACGAACTCGGGATAACCGACCCTCAACTCCCATTCTGAGCCTGGTCAGCAGCTATCGCTTCGATCCTTATCATCGCGCGATGGAGCTCCTCCTCCGTGACCGGGAAGGGGACGGCCCTCTCTCGATCAAGATAGCGGAGGGCCCGTCCGGCCAGATCGATCCCTTTCTCACCACGAAGATCGAAGATCCCTAAAGCGGAGAACGAACGCGGGAGGCCCCATCTCTTATATCGGTCGAGCATCCCCTCGAGGGAGACGGGCGTATCCGGGTCGAGCGCCGACTGGACGAGGACCCCGAGGCCGACGGCCTCGCCATGAAGGACCGCATCGGGATCGACGATGTGAGACAACGCGTAACCGACGGCGTGACTGAAGCTCCGGCCGAAGAACCGCCCCCCTGTCTCCCCGGCGAGACCGGCCCCCAGGATGCACGCCTCGACCACACGCGAGTAGGGATCGGTCACATCCCCGTTGAGATTGTCCGAGATCGCCTCCTCCCCGAGGGGGAAGAGGACGTCATCGAGGAGGATCCGACTCACGGCCAACGACAGAGAGGCGGTGACCGTGGGGACGCCGTTGCGGGCGGCCAGCAGCGTGTCGAACGACCGGGCGAGGGCATCGACGATCCCGCTCCGCAGCAGCCGGGGGGGGGCGGTGATGATGAGATCCGGATCGATGATCATCACCCTGACCGGTTGTGAGAGACGCCGGCTCTCCTCGTATGCACCAGAAGGGGTATGGATGATCGCAAGCGGGGTATAGGCGGCGCACGTCGCCGCCGATGTGGGGACGGTCACGCACGGGATCCCGAGCACATCGGCCGCGGCCTTGGCCGTATCGATGGCCTTCCCTCCCCCGATCCCGACAATCACCCCGCTCCCACCCGCCTCTTCAATCGCCTTTCCGATCGCCTCCTCGGTGCATTCACCGCTGAACGGGAGGACGCGGACCGACTCAAGCCGACGCCTCAACGACGATAAGGCCCCATCGGCCGCGCTGAGCCCCCTCCTCCCGCCGAGGACGAGCGCGCGTCGCGCGATCCGACCGACGAGCTCGCCGGCATCGAGCGAGGATCCGCGCCCGATGACGCACCTGACAGGGGAGAGGAGGTAGTCCCGGTTCACACCCGGTCCACCCCCCGAGTCGCGATGATATCGACGCCGGTCCCGGCGATATCCTTAGCGATGAGATCCCCGATCGTAACAGGTGCCTCGACGACGACCCGCAGGAGCTCCCTGCGGGCCTCGTCGATCTTCGAGCGGGGGATCGGTGAGGCCGTCTTTACGCTGACGAGCGGCTCCTCCCCGCCGATCACCAGCACCGACGTCGTCAGGGTCCGCTTGGGGCGGATCAGCTCCTCGAGCGCATACGAGATCCCCCGCGGGCAGAGGTTCCCGACGACCGAAATCGTCTCCTCGGTCGGCTCACCGCTGTAAGTGACATCGAGGACGCACCCGTTCGGGCAGAGGATGCAGGTGATCCGCCTCTCCGTCATGATAGGCTGACCTCCAGGCGATCGACATCGCGCGGCAGTTTAAGGGGAAGGGAGAGCTGGATCATCGTCGCCGGATGGACGCGGCGAAACCTCTCGCTCGCAATGGGGTCCCCGCCCGCCTTGACGGTCACCACCTTATCCTCCCCGGGCTCACGGACGCGGAACGAGAGGAGGGCATCCCCGGCCGTCCGGTCGACCGACTGGGGGACGACGTACCGGATCCCCTCCCTCGCCTCGACCGGTATCCTCTCCCTGTGCCGATCGACCCTCCCGAGGGCGTAGTCGGCCACCGTCCTACCGGCCCTTGTCCCCTCATCCGCCGCCCAGTCGGCGATGTCGTGAATATGAAGGACGTTCCCGCAGGCGAATACCCCGTCGACGCTCGTCACGTACCGATCATCGACGCGCGGACCGAGGGTGACCCGGTCGATATCGACCCCTGCCCGGCGGGAGAGCTCGTTCTCCGGGATCAGACCGACCGAGAGGAGGAGGGTGTCGCACTCGATCCGAAACTCCGTCCCCGGGATCGGGTGGCGGGAATCGTCGAACCGAGCGACCGTCACCCCCTCCAGGCGGTCGCGCCCGTGGATCTCGGTGACGGAGTGCGAGAGATAGAGCGGGATGTCATAGTCGTCGAGGCATTGGGTTATGTTCCGCGGAAGGCCGGATGGGTAAGGGAGAAGCTCGATCACGGCGACGACATCCGCCCCCTCCCACCTCAGCCGACGCGCCATGATCAACCCGATATCCCCCGAACCGAGGATGACGATCCGGTTCCCCACACGGATGTTCGCCATGTTCGTCAACCATTGCGCCGTCCCGGCCGTGTACACCCCGGCCGGCCTCGTCCCCGGGATCCGGATCATCCCCCGCGTCCGCTCGCGGCAGCCCATGGCGAGGACGACCGCCCCGGCCCGGATCCCCCAGCGCGAGCCGAATGAGGTGAGGATCACATCCCCGCCTGCAGAGATCCCCGCAACGAGCGTGTCGGTGTAAACCTCTACCCCTGCTTCGAGTACCTTATTTACGTAATGGGCGGCGAACTCAGGGCCGGTCAGGACCTCTCCGAAGGTATGAAGCCCGAAACCGTCGTGGATGCACTGGTTTAAGATCCCACCGAGCTTCCGATTCCGATCGACGAGGAGGACGCGGGCCCCGGCCTCGGCGGCCGATGCAGCGGCGGCAAGACCGGCCGGCCCTCCCCCGATCACCAGAACATCCGTCTTCCGCGGCCTATCAGGCATCTTCCCTCTCCACGACACGGCCGACGAACAGGGGGGAGGAAGGGCCGCGAAGGACAAAGGAGTCGGGGGTCCACCCTCCCTCCTTCTGCAACATGTCGACGATGCGGGGGAGGCAATACCCGCCACTGCAACGCCCCATCGTCACGCGAGAGCGGAACTTGATCCCGGCCAGGGTCTTGACCCCGAGCGGGTTTCTGAGGGCATGCAAAACCTCATGCTTCGTCACCCCCTCGCAGCGGCAGACGATCTCCCCATAGTCGGGATCCTCGCTGACGAGACGCTGCTTCTCCTCCTCAGGGAGCTCGTCGAACCTTCTCGGCCAACGTCGAATGGCGATCGCCCGATCCGGCTTCGGCTCGAACGGCTCCTCAGTCCGTACGATGTCGTCGATGACGTAACGTGCGATCGCCGGGGCCGCGGTAAGACCGGGGGATTCGATCCCGATCAGCTGGATCGCACGCGGGTAGGCAGGGGTCCTCCGAATGATGTAGTCACCGAACCCCCCGGCGTCGGGCGGGGTCAGCTTCGCACGGACGCCGGCATACGCCCCGATCACCAGGGACTCGGGGACGTCCGGCCACATCACCCGCACCTCTTTAAGCAAACGTTTCATGGTGGGGCGGGTGGAGCGGCTCTCCTCGGGATCGGCCACGTACTCGTTCGATGGGCCGAGGAGGACGTTCCCCTCCGTAGTGGGGGTTATATGGACCCCGAGGCCCGCGTTGTCGACCCGCGGTGCCGGGTAGACGGACATTGAGATGCGCTCGCCGATGAGCCTATCGAGTATCAGATACTCGCCGACGCACGGGTAGAGGGGTGGGGCCTCCGGATCGATCAGCCGCGCGATCCCCCCGGCATGGATCCCGGCCGAATTGATCAGCCAGCGGCCGCGGAGGATACCCTTGTCGGTCCGGACGGCGAAGCCTCCCTCTCCCGGCTCGATCCCCTCGACTCTATTGTCGAGGAAGAAGACGACCCCGTTCACCGCAGCGTCCTCGGCGAGCGCGATCGTAAGGGCGTACGGGGAGACGATTCCGCTCGAGGGGACATGAAGCGCAGCGACGCATCTGATCCCCGGCTGGAGCCTGGCCGCTTCATCCCCGGAGATGATCCGCAAATCAGGGACCCCGTTCTCCTCCCCATCTCTCTTCAACCTCTCAAGGCCGGGGATCTCCTCCTCACGGCGGGCAACGACGAGTTTACCGCAGATCTCATACGGTACGTTCAGCTGATCGCACCAGTCGATGAGGAGCCTCCGCCCCTCCATGCAGAAGCGAGCCCTCAGGGTCCCGGGCTTGGAGTTGATCCCAGCGTGGATCACCCCCGAGTTCCGCGAGCTCGCCCCCCCTCCGACGTCCGATCCCTTCTCCACAACCGCAACCGAACACTGGTACCGGCTCAAGTAGCGGGCGATCGCCGAGCCGACGACACCCGCACCGATGATCACAACATCGAAGTCCCTACCATCCCGGTTAGCCATGGAGAATACCCCCGCCTAACGGAGCCCTCCCTTCCCAGAGGCGAATCCGAGCTCCTTCGAGATGGCGCTCGCCGTTTCGATGACGGCGCGAGCCTCCTCGCTGTGATGCCGCCTAAGATCCTTAGTGACAGGTAGCATCAGGCTGATTGCGGCGACCACCCTCCCACCGTGGCTCCAGACGGGTGCCCCTACACAGGCACTCCCCAGATGGAATTCCTCTATGTCCAGGGCATAACCTCGATTGCGAATCGAGCGTAGCTCGTCGAGGAGCCTCTTCTTCTCGACGATGGTGTTCGGCGTGTACGCTTCCAGCGAGAGCCCCTTCACCAGCTCGAGGCGCTCTTGATCGGGGAGGAAGGCAAGGAGTACCTTCCCCAGCGAGGTGCAATGGAGGGGGACGCGACGTCCAACGACCTCGCTCAGAATGGCAGTCGGATGGCCGACCTCACGCTCGAGATAAAGGACCTCTCTCCCGTAGAGGATCGCGAGATCCGCCGTCACCTGGCGACTCCGAGCGAGTCTGCGGAGATGGGGCTGCGCAACCCGACGGACATCGAGCCCGACGAGGACCTGGCCGCTCCGCTCGAGGAGCTTGAGCCCGAGGCGGAAGCGCTTCACCTCATCCCTGACCAAGTAACCGTGAGCGACTAACGTATGAAGGGTCGGATACAAGGTGGCAGGTGATGTGTTCAGGGCTGCAGCAATCTCCGAGGCCGTCATTAGCTCCCTTGACTCATTGAACAGATCAAGGATCTGAAGGCCCCGATCTAAGGATTTGTTGACGTACTGCCGCATCGCTTTCACTCACCGCCTTTTGACTATGCAAAATGTGAAACAATATATACGATAAATATATACGACAACCGGAGCCCGGTTCAAGTCCGACCGGAGAATCATCTTAGTGACAATGGGAGACAAACCCAAGGGAGACGCCGCACACCGTTTCGGCAGATCCCTAGATGCCGGAATCCCTGGAAAGAGGGGGTTGCCCTACAGAATCCCGGATTTGGAAACCGACCGGCCGGTCAGGGTGTATATCGAACATCAAGGAGTAGAATACCAAGGTAGAGGGGCGAGATGAGGAGGTACCTTGATGCGTAAGATAGGGTTGGTAGTCGCTGCCATTCTGTTGGCCGCCGGGTTGACGGGATTTGCCGACTGCGGTTGCGCCACCGATGCGCAAGAGACGTGCTACACCGTGTTTAGGGCGAACGAGATCATCCAGTTCTCCCTCGTCGTACCGGTCGACTACTACTGGTGTCACGATACGACGGCGACACCGCTGATCACCGGTTGGTGGGTCGAGGTCGAAGACGGCCCGATCGTAAAACACGTCGAGTTCAGCGAGCCGCGTGGGCATTGGGAGACGTTCACCTGGGATTTGACCGATGACACCGGAAACTACGTCGCTCCGGGCTCGTACCGGATCGTCGTATCCACGACTTCGACCGATGATGTAGAAGCGCACGTCAAGATCCTCTCCTGTTGTTGTTCCCCGTGCTTTTTCTGTTGCCAGCCCTCCCCTTGCATCTGCCGGACACCGTCGCACTGCCCGGTCCCGTACGGGGAGGCGTACCTGAGCCTGAAAAGCGGCGGGACGCGTAACTGCTGCACGTTCAGCGTTCAACTTTACTTCGAGTCGCCCTAGCCGCTGGGATGCCCGGGACATCGGTACCGGAAATTTGCAGTACAGTTGTCGCGAGCAAGCTGGCGACCGGCGCCATCATGGAAGGACGCAAACGTCCGGCCGGAAGTCGACGGACGCCCTCCTCGCAGGAAGGTGGGAGGGGTATCTTGGTCATGCGTGAGAACACCACGACGCCTCCTTGACTCTGAGGGAGGGGAGCGAAACGAGAGCCGTTCCCCTCCCTCCTCTGTTTGGAATAAGGCGTCGCCGATCACTCGCTCAGCATGTACGCGGGTTCCGGAGGGCTGAGGACGATGACAGCCCGGGTGTCGCGGGTGAGTGGAGCGATCGAGTGAACCGCCCCCGCCGGAACGCGGAAGCATCCGGGAGCCTTTATCACCTTCGTCTCCTTCTCCTCAACGGTGGCACGAATCCGCCCGTTCAGCACGATGAAGTACTCATCACCGGAATGCTGGTGGGGGGGCATCGGTTGTGCGCGGCCGTCCCGCGCGCACGCCTCCATAATCTGATAAAGCCCTTCCCTGAGGCAGAACCTCTCCTGCGCCTCCCAGCTTCCTGTGATAACGGTCCCCTTCTCCGTCAGCTCAATCGCTTTCTCCGTCGTGTACAGCTCGTTTGCCGCCTCATTCAGTGCCGCCTCCCGAATCCGCGCGTATTCATCAGCACTAAGAGCTCCGGATTCGACGAGTTTTCTCCCGATCAGTTCGGAGAGGGATTGCCGCCAGAGAACGGAACGAAGGACGCTATTCCCGATCTCGCGTACCGTCAAGCCGGTGTCACGCTTCCTCTGCTTCAGTTTCCGATGAACGTCCTCGTCGAGGACCAAATGCTTATCCGCCGCCACGCCAACCACCTCACGAGTTAACGGATCGTTTTTTTATTAACACGTTCCTCGCTAACTCAATTATCATCCGCATTATACGCGAATAGTTGACATAATATATGGATCACCTTATAATAGAGGTGGTCGTTTACGAAGTCAACTGCGGCCGTGCAAGCTCTGAGAAAGGTAAACCTGCTGAAAGGCAGGGGCACAAAGCTACGAGAGCCGTACGCGGGTCAGTCGGGCTGCCGGAGCAGCAAGCAAAGGGGAAGAGGGATGGCGCCGGCGACCTGCAAGATTCTGGAAGCGCTTCACGATGATTCGTGGAGCGCTTCGTTTTGCACCCCGGCCGGGGAAGGATAAGGGGCAAGGAAGAAGGGGTACCTGAGTGAGCGCACAACGACCCGTTCCCGCGGAGACGATGGCACTTTCGTTCAAGCACCCCTCATACTCATTATGCCTGCGATCCCGAATCTTTAGTCTCCCAACGGTCACTTGCACAATGGAAACCTGCGTTCTAGGGAGGAAGCATCGGAAGCTGACAAAGGAGGCGGTGTGGAGAGGTCTGTAATCGGGAATGTCGCCGAGGAATTCGAGTCCGTTCATGCGCTATACCGCTCCGACGATCGACGCGGGATTCCGATGTCGGTACGTGAGCGCTACGAGCGGGCCCTCGCTGAGATCCGGCGGCAGATCCGCGAGGAGCGTAGCGCTGGAACTGGGAAGAAGCTGGGAGAGATTCTTATAGAGGCAGGGGCTCTCGATCAGGAGGCGTTGCAGCGCGGGTTGGCTGAGCAGCGACAGAGGGGCAAAGGAGAACTCCTTGGCGAGGTCCTGGTAGCCTTGGTCTGATTAAGGAGGAAGCGCTCCTTTCGGCGTTGCACATACAAGCAAGAATTGAAGGGCAAGGAGGGAGAAATGAAGAGGGCAAGAAAAGCAAGTTGGGTAATGATCTTTCTGGTTGCCGGGATCGTTCTTCTGGGAGCGGTTTCGGTATGGGGAACAACTTATAACGTTGTTCCCGGGCAAAGTATTCAAGCTGCAATCGATGCAGCAAGCCCCGGCGACACGATCAATGTGGCAGCTGGAACCTATGCTGAGTACTTGCATATCACCACGGACAACCTAATTATCCAGGGGGCCGGTATCGATCAAACCATCATTGATCTGGATGGATTGACTCCGTATTGGCACTACGACAGTAGCGGTTCTTATGCAAGTCGGGGAGGAATACTTATAAGCTCTTACGGAAACAGTTCAGCCGGACATAACATGGCTGGCGGGAGCACAGAGCTTATCGAGAATGTGACTTTTAAGGGGTTCACAATAAGAAACGCTGGCGTGAACCCACCCGGTGGAAACCCAGAGTATTACGATGAAAACGGAGATGGTCGGGAAGACATAACAGGGATTAGAGTTGGATCAGGCAAGGGCGTCCTAATTGAAAACTGTAAGGTAGAATCCAGCGGTGACTTCGGCATTTCCTTCGGACGTGCTCGAAAGACAGACGCTGGAACCAGGCCGCCAAGTGAGGATCCTACAGTCAAAGACTGTATCGTCTTGTCAAACCACGATACCGGTATCAATATCGGCAGTGCCATTGGCAATGCTCTGATAACAGACAATATCGTGGATAGTAACTTGAATCCTGATGCACCGGATAACCATGCGAAGGGTATTTGCGTTGCAGGACGAAACAATAGCCTTCTACTCGGAGGAGTAATATCCGGCAATACCATCACGGGGAATCGCTACTATGGGATTGAGATCTACAAGTATACGGATGGTTTTACAGTAGAGAATAACACTGTAACAGGTCAGAACCTGGACTATGACGCGGCAGGCATCTTCGTAAGCAACGGCTGGGGTACCAGCAAGATCTGCCGGAATCACGTTGTCAAGGGTAATGTCGTGACCGGGAACATCCGAGGCATTGTTACATACTTCGCAACAGACTCAACCATAGAAGGAAACACTGTTACTACCGATTCAGGCGCTTTTTCGCAAGGGCAAGCAGCGATCAAGGTCGATAATTCCAGTGGAATTACTGTTCAAAACAATCTCCTCGGAACAGCTGGTCCACTCGAAGGATATGGTATTCGGGTAACTGGAGGGTCAAGCGGCAGCTTCTTTGCCAACAATACAATTCAAGGAGCAACTTTTCTCGCTATTTACGTCAGTAATGGAGGAGATAATAACTCCTTTACTGGAAATACGATCAATGGAGCAACGCTAGCGGCGTTCGGTATACACACAATTGGTACGGGAAACACCTTCACCGGAAACACGATTGCCGCAACGCCGTGGGTCTGGTATACAAACTACAGTGTTCAGACGGTGGTTAGGTTAGCACATGCTGGAGATTCCATCTACGTAGCAGCGGGAGACTATGTGGAGCAAGTTGCGATTAACGAAGATTTGGTTCTTCAAGGTGAACCAGGAGCTAGCATCAAAGCACCAGGGTCCCAGACATACACGATCGCAGAGTCGAGCAAGACATTCGACCCAATCATCTTCGCCTACGGTGGGACGATGGACGGTAGCAACCATGTTTCTGGACCTGGAGTGATCAACGCAGACGTCAAGGACTTGGACATCGATGGGCAGAACAATGCTCAAGCTGCTCCGGTTCGCTTCGTAGGAATCCTCTATCGCAACGTCGACGGCGAAATCTCTGGCAACACCATCCACGATATGTACGATGCCGACGGTGAAGGAAATGGTCCAGAAACCTTTGGGATCCTCGTCTATGGGGATTCCACAGTACAGATTTTGAACAACTCAGTCTCAGACTTCAGTCGCGGCGGAATCGGAGTCAATGGCGACGTCGTCGGCTGGGCGTGGGGACCTGCCCCTGACCCCGTAGTGCTGATCCAAGGGAATACAGTCACCGGAAACGGACTTGAAGCCGGAACCGACTGGTGGGCCGAAAACGGGATTCAGGTCGGGTATGGAGCAACTGGCCAGATCATCGAAAACACGGTGACCAACTGCTGGGTGAATAACCCCAGCTGGACGGCGACAGGAATCCTCATTGTGGGAACGAACGGTGTTGAAGCTCTGAAGAACGTAGTGGAGAACAACGAGACAGGATTGGCAGTGATGGGGCTGACAAGCTGGGGCGGTGATCCGGCGGCGGATAACTTGATTCGAGAGAACGACGTTCTCAACAACGACTACGGAATCAGCTTGCAGTACGATGCGAATACAACAACCATTGTAGAGAACATCATTTCAGGTAACTACATGGGGATTGAAGCGTTTGGTTGGTCAGGGATCGAGCCTGTCGGAACCGAAATCCATTACAATAGCATCGTGGGGAACACTTACGGTATTGTGAATTGGGACCCCCCATACGAGGTTTCTTCTGATATCGACGCAACCCTTAACTGGTGGGGTAATATCGATGGTCCGACCGCGGACTTGGACCGCGACGGGACAGCAGAGTACAACGGTGGCGGTGATACGATCTATGGTACCGTCATCTTCAGCCCGTGGCTCGGGACTGCTCCTGACGGAGATCCAGCCACGCCCGGCGTGCAGATCACAGGCCCGATGCTGATCATCGTCGCAC
>CAZGRE010000026.1:0-17995 GCA_964528085.1 uncultured Thermotogae bacterium
TTGGAGCTTATCGAGCGGTTCGAACAGAATCGGGATTCCTATCGCTCCAGCGAGTACAACGAGGCCCAAGTCAGGTTGGAATTCATCGATCCGTTCTTCAAGGCCCTCGGCTGGGACGTGTATAATGAGAAGAGCTACGCTGAGGCGTATAAAGACGTGGTCCACGAGGACGCGATCAAGGTCGGCGGTGCGACCAAGGCGCCGGATTACGCCTTTCGCATCGGCGGAATCAGAAAGTTCTTCGTCGAGGCCAAGCGCCCGGCGGTGCGGATCAAGGAGGACGCCGATGCGGCGTATCAACTCCGCCGCTACGCGTGGTCGGCCAAGCTTCCTCTCTCCATCCTTACGGACTTCGAGGAGTTCGCGGTATACGACTGTCGGATAAAGCCGGATAGGTCCGACAAGGCCTCTACCGCCCGCATCCTCTACCTCACCTATCCGGAATATGAAAGCCGTTGGGACGAGATCGCCGCGATATTTTCTCAAGAGGCGATCCTAAAAGGCTCGTTCGATAAGTACGTCGAATCGACCAAAAAGAAGCGCGGGACCGCCGAGGTGGACGACGCCTTCTTAAAGGAGATCGAAAGCTGGCGCGATCTCCTCGCGCGGAACACCGCCCTGCGCAATCCGGAGCTCTCCACACGCGAACTCAACTTCGCCGTCCAGCGGACGATCGACCGGATCATCTTCCTGCGCATCTGCGAGGATCGCGGGATCGAGACCTATGGGCAGCTTAGGGGGTTACAAAACGGAACACGGATTTATCCTCGTCTGTGTCAGATCTTCCGCCGGGCAGACGAGCGGTACAACTCCGGCCTGTTCCATTTCAGCCGGGAGAAGGACAGGGCCGCTCCGCCCGATGATCTTACTCTCAACCTTACCATCGACGACAAGGTGCTGAAGGAGATACTAAAGGACCTCTACTATCCCGAGAGCCCGTACGAATTCTCGGTCTTGCCGGCCGATATCCTCGGCCACGTCTACGAGCAATTCCTCGGGAAGGTGATCCGCCTGACGCCGGGACACCGCGCCAAGGTCGAGGACAAGCCCGAGGTGAAGAAGGCTGGCGGCGTCTACTACACCCCAACATACATTGTCGATTACATCGTGAAAAACACCGTAGGGCAGCTCTTGGAGGGGAAGACCCCGCGGCAAGTTGCCAAACTACGGATCCTCGATCCCGCTTGTGGTTCCGGTTCGTTCCTCCTCGGTGCGTACCAGGCCCTGCTCAATTGGCACCTTCAATGGTACCAGGAGCACGATCCGGAAAAGCATGCCAAGAGCCGTTCTCCCAAAGTCTATCTCGGTCCCGGCGGTGAGTGGCTACTCACAACCTCGGAGAAGAAGCGCATCCTGCTAAACAACATCTACGGCGTGGACATCGACCCGCAGGCTGTGGAAGTGACCAAGCTCTCACTCCTTTTGAAAGTCCTAGAAGGAGAGAACGCGGAAACATTGGGAAAGACGTACAGGCTCTTCCATGAGCGGGCGCTCCCAGATCTCGGGGATAACATCAAGTGCGGTAACTCCCTCATCGGCCCGGATTTCTATGAAGATAAGCAACTTAGCCTACTCGATGATGAGGAGCGTTACCGTATCAACGCCTTCGACTGGAACGCCGAGTTTTCCGAGATCATGAACGCAGGTGGATTCGATGTGGTGATCGGGAATCCGCCGTACATCCGTATCCAAGCGATGAAGGAGTGGGCTCCGATCGAGGTAGAGTTCTACAAGAAACGCTATACCGCAGCAAGCAAGGGAAACTACGACATCTACGTTGTCTTTGTAGAGCGGGTACTCCAACTACTGAACAATCACGGCAGGATGGGGTTCATCATGCCGCACAAGTTCTTCCAAGCCAAGTATGGTGCGGCGCTTCGCAAGCTGCTCTCTGCAGGAAACCACCTGAGCGAAGTCGTCCACTTTGGCGACCAGCAGATCTTTGCTGGAGCATCTACCTACACCTGCTTGCTCTTCCTGGACAAGGCCGGCAACAAACGTTTCCGCTACGTCAAAGCCCATGATTTGAATGCCTGGCGGACAAACGGCGAGGCTGTTGAGGGAGACATCCCCGCAGATAGGGTAACGGAGAAAGAGTGGAACTTCGTTGTAGGGCTAGGAGCAGAGCTCTTTGAGCGATTGAGCGAGATGCCGGTCAAGTTAAAGGACGTGGCAACACGAATGTATCAAGGGCTGATCACCAGTGCCGATACGATATTCCTATTTAAAGAGTACCAACGTAAAGCTGGAAATGTTGTGGACGTCTGGTCAAAAGAACTGAACAAGGGGGTCAAGATAGAGCAGGACGTTCTCAAACCCGTCGTTCGAAGCGGGAACATAAACCGCTACTCGGCGAACCCTACGGCACTTGTGCTTTTCCCTTATGAAGTTAAGAATTGTGAGGCACGTCTGTACACTCCGGCAGAAATGCAAGAACAGTATCCCTTGGCTTGGTCATATCTAACAGAAAACAAGCGATTGCTTGAGAACCGGGAGAAAGGTAAGTTTAAGGATCACCAATGGTATCGCTTCGGGCGCTCCCAAAATCTGGGCATGTGGGAACAACCCAAGCTAATGATCCCGTACATGATAACCGACCTCGCTGCCTACTATGACCAAAGCGATAACTTTTACTTCATCAACGTCACAACAGGCGGATACGGAATCACAGTTGACGAAACAGCGATCAGCTATCCCAACTTATGCGGGTTGCTGAACTCCCGACTGCTGGATTTCTACCTCAAGCGAGTGTCCACTAGTTTCCGCGGCGGCTACTTGGCTGCGAATAGGCAGTTCATCGAACAACTCCCCATCCGCACCATTGACTTTTCCAACCCCTCTGACAAGGCCCGCCACGATCGGATGGTCGAACTGGTCGAAACGATGCTCAAACTGCACAAGGATCTTCAAGTCGCCAAGACCAATCACGAGAAATCGCTCATCCAGCGCCAGATTGACGCGGCGGACAAACAGATCGACCAGCTCGTCTACGAGCTCTACGGCCTGACTGGTAAGGAAGTCTGCATCATTGAGGATGGCTTTGAATAGCTGCAATTGGAGAAGTTGGGAATTATTGCTTGGGAAGGTGCAATCTGAGTGAAAGCTCAAGAGAAGATGGAGGAAGCAAGATTCTTCTTGGAACTCCTGTGTCAACTGGAGAAGGAATGCAAACCGCTGACCAAGAGAACGATAAAAGACGAAGCCACCTACTTAACTAGCGCGTTAATGAACGCCTGCTACAGTGTATTGGAGCATCTGAAAGCGGAGATACTCGGGGAAGTTGAGAGAACCGATGGGGAAGCCAGCAAGATCAGAATCGAGAACAAACTAGGCAAGTCCGTCAACGAGTTCAAGGCAAGACACCCTGAGATTGGCGTGGAGCAGCGACGCATATCTGTACATTACCGTTCTGTTCCTGTTGAAAGGCATACAGGCGGAGGGGGATGGGGATCGTCGATGTTTGGAGAAAGGGCCTTTGGAAGCGGCGGCAAGGTTGAACTACGCTTCTCAGACCCTCCGCAACAACCTATAGTTACAACATTCAGAAAGGACATTCGTGAGTTGGAACAGTTTATGAGCGATGCTTGCGAACGTTACTTGCCGCCGAAATGAACCAGAAAGGGAATCGGAGTTAGGTCTCGCAGCTCAGCATCAGATCGATGCAACGGACAAACAGATCGACCAACTCGTCTACGAGCTCTACGGACTGACCAAGGAGGAAATCAGGATTGTGGAGGAAAATGTTCTATGATGTCACCCAATGCTGGTGGTGTAGACGATGCCCTAAGCCACCATCAAGTGAATCGTCCGGTTGACCCAGAAGAGCGCTTCCGCCTATACATCGACGAATCTGGAGATCACGTATTTAAGCACCTGGAGGAAGAAGGTCACCGTTACCTATGCCTCTTAGGCTGTTGGTTTCGGGGGCGAGACTATCGAACCTTTCACCAAGAGCTGGAAGCCTTCAAACAACATCACTTCCCCCACAATCCAGATGAACCCGTCATCCTTCACCGGGAAGATATCATCAATCGGCGTCGTGCTTTCTGGCGCCTTCGTGATCCGGATAAATCACACGCGTTTGATCATGACTTGCTGGAACTGATCAGACGTGCTGAGTTTAAGATCGTCGTGGTGGTCATTGACAAGAAGGAACTGAAGCTTCAATATCCAACCCCTGCGCATCCCTACCATCTGGGGCTCGGATTCATGCTGCAACGCTATTGCGGATTTCTCAATCATATCAACCGCTGTGGAGACGTGATGGCAGAAAGCCGCGGCGGACACGCGGATCGTTTACTCAAAGACTCATATAGCCTAGTATATGAACGAGGCGCGTGGGTTAAAAGAGCCGCTTTCTTTCAACAAGCTCTCACAAGCAAAGAACTCAAAGTCAAGCCGAAATCAGCCAACATCGCGGGTCTGCAACTAGCCGATCTTCTAGCTAATCCATTACGAAAAGCAGTCCTCGTCGAGGAACGCAAAGTGCAGGGTCCGCTGGCTTCCTTTACCGAACGAATTCTGGAAGCAGTTAAGGATAAGTTTAATCGACATCTATACACCGGACGGGTGGAAGGATATGGAAAGGTCTTGTTCCCCAAATGAAAAGGCCCTTTTTAGGGCCTCCTCACGCTCGCCCTGCTCGGGCGATCCACCTCCAGAAAACTGGATTAACATCACTATAGCACAGGGATCGACAAAATGTCAAATGGAGAGAGTTGTCTCATACAAGATGAGCATGAAGCGAGAACAAGTAGGAGAACAAGCAGGACCTAGTCTTGCGATCCAACTCTAGAATCTTAGTGCTTTCAGCATTTCTTATGATAGTTGAAGCTCGGCTACTCGGCGAACATTAGGAATTTCTCCGCCCGTTAGCTTGTTAGGCAACGGGGGCGTCCCCCATCTCTGTATAAAATCTAATGGTAGAACCCGGTTATGACCTGCCTAGCCAAGAATCTCTTGTAGATTCGAGCCAGCCACCAGAACGAGGTCGCGTGTAACTTGCTCAACTCGAAATACGTTATCCGGCAACGGATACCGGGCATGCGGATTGTGGTAGAGTCTCACTGAAGCCCTCAACACACTCCACGGGAACATCCTGGTGGCCAGCACGGCACTAACGGTTCTGTGCTGCGGAACCCCATCCTTATACCAGAACGACTCGGAATCGAGATGTTCTTGCATTGCTGAGACCCCTTCCGCTTGGAGAATCAGCTCCTCAGGAATGCCGAGTAGTGTTCCCGTGACGCTTTCTAAGCTGTTCGTCCATTCGCTGACGATATTGACTGCGATAACGAAAGGTTTCTCGATCTTCCCATACCATGTGGCCTTCTTCTTCAGCTTAGCAGCAATAGCTGTCTCGGGGCCTCCCCAACGGACCTTGACTGGACCGCTCCTCACGTTCGAACTCCACGTCTCCTCGTTATGAAAAATGGGGCGTACTACGAGCTTGACGCGCTTGTCCTCGTATTTCCAGGTCGCATCCCGAAGAAACTCAGTGCCGTCCGAAGCAGCAGCGATCTGGCTCATAACAAACTCCTTCAGATTCCTGAGGGACGGCAATTGGCTCGACTTAACCACGAGCTCACTAATGGCAAACGAGATGTATGGCGAGGAAAGAGAGTTGAGCATATCAAGTATCTGCCCCTGAAGCTTCTCCCTACTTCTTTCAGCGTTCGGCTTGTCGGTCACGACCACTGCCTCCGTGAGAAACTCTGCCCCCGTTGCAGAAGAGACATCGAAATCAGGAGTTCTCGTCTGTCCATCCCGAGACGTATGAATCTCCGGCTTGCATCCAGAGGCGAGAAGAAACTCGTGAAGGAACAACTCAAAGAAACAAGCGTCGAAATGGGCATCACTGCCCCGTGACATCGCTTGTCGTATTCGGGTCCTTTCCTTGCGTGTAAGGTGCGAGAACCATAACTCCAACCTGTCACGCGCATCTTCCATGTCTAGCCGGTCACAAACTCGTGAGAAGAAGTCATAGCGGCTCTCGTTGTATGCCCTGGGCTCACTACTGCAGTTATCGACTTCTGGAAAGAGGGTCATTCTTCCTCCTGAAGAACAGCAACCAATGTATTATCGGATGTTTGAATGCGGAGAGCAAGTAGGGTCTACCATTGGGCTTTGCGCAGTGATGAGGACACCCTTGTTAGTGAAGACTGCCTCTACGGGGTATGAGATCCACAAACCAGCGGCGCCTGCTCTTGCGATCTAACATCAGAGCTTTCTAGATTTCCTTTTCATCCGAACCCCCGCCCCGGCCCTCCCCCATTCGAGGGGGAGGGGGGACTGGGGAGTTGCCCGGCCACCGGTGGCACCGGTATAAAGGCGAGGAAGGAGGAGCGATGAGGACGATCGAAGAGGGGCGCAGCTGGCTGAAGGCCGAGGAATGGGGGATGGAGATAGAGACGGATCAGCACACGGGGGTCCCCCACCCACCGCTTCAGAAGCCCGTCCCGGAGGGGGCGAGGCTGATCGAGCTTGTCCCTCCGGAACAGATCTCTCTGGGGGACGTTCCCCTGCGAGAGGCGATCGCCCGGCGGCGCAGCCGCCGTCGCTTCTCACAGGAGCCCTTGACTTTGGAGGACCTCTCCTTCCTCCTTTGGGCCACCCAAGGGGTCAAGGAAGTGGTCCGGGATGGGTTGGCCACCTTCCGCACCGTCCCCTCCGCCGGGGCCCGGCATCCGTTTGAGACCTACCTTTCGGTGCACCGGGTGGAAGGGCTGTCCCCCGGCCTCTACCGCTATCTCCCGTTAGACCACCGGCTCGCCCTTCTCCGGGAGGAGGCCGATCTCCCGGAGAGGATCGCCCAAGCGGCCTTGGGGCAGGAGTTCGTCGGGAAGGCGGCGGCCGTGTTCATCTGGGCGGCGCTCCCCTACAGGACCGAGTGGCGCTATTCCATCCGCTCCCACAAGGTGATCGCCATCGACGCCGGCCACCTCTGCCAGAGCCTGTATCTCGCCTGCGAGGCGATCGGGGCAGGGACCTGCGCCGTGGGGGCCTATTCCCAGGTTGCCATGGACGCGTTCCTGGGAGTGGACGGGGAGGAGGAGTTCACCGTGTACCTGGCCCCGGTGGGGAAGCTCCCTTAGGACCCGGGTACGGCAGCGGAGCCGACCTGCTCGCTGACCGATGGTCGGCGGCGATCCTACGCGCCTTCGGTGATGATGAGCACGTCGGCGGCGATGTTCACCGCGTGACCGCCGATGACCGAACCGACGATTGTCACCTCCGCCTGCCCGCGGACCATCAACCCGTCACCCCCGCATCTTGAAATGGCGACGCTGTCGAGGAGGAGCCGCAACTCTCCTTCCACCTGAATCGCTGGCCCATGCGGTTGGGTCAAAGTCAGGTTGGCGAACTGAACGTCGATTTCCACCGGGCTTTCGATCTGCGCGAGGGGATAAGGGGTAGGTTCCGCGAGGCGGACGACGACCGCTCCCGGAACAGCCCCGGGCGATGCGCTCGGGAATATCCCCTTCTTCGAGCGTTTAATACCGTTTTACATGTTTATTATGATATCATGACGCATCCGGATCGCGCTCTTGACTTACCACGTTAATAGGCGTATAGTGAAGTGTTTAAAGTATATAACTTCGCGGGTTTGTAACATTCGATGATCTTCCGAGACGCCGCCGAAGCTCTCCGGTTTGAAGAGACCTGCCAGAAACGAAGCGCACTCCGAAGAACCCGCGATCTTGGGAGGCGATTCAGGTGCGGGCAAAGACCTTCGGTTTCTTACTCATAGCGCTCGTTTTCTTCTCGCTGGGTGTCCGATACGACTCGACGGGAGCGCAGTATGGTGGCGTACAACTCCAGTTCAACGGTCACCTGACCACGGCGGGAAGCTGTCAGAAGGTGGCGCAGAATCAGATCAGCTGCCAGGTGGCTGAGGGAACGCAGGGGGAGCTGGCCCTCGTTGCCACGGTATTCCCGTCCAGCTACACCGTGACCATCCAGGCGGTATCCCTACCGCAGTGGGCCGGCTTTCAACCGGTTTCAGGTTACGGCCAGGCTCAGACTACCTGCTCGTTCCGGCCGCCAACGGGAACGGCCGGGCGGACCTTCGAGCTTCGGTTTCGGGCTAGCACGGCATACGGCCTTTCCGTGGACTTAGTGGTCACGCTTCGGGTAGTGGCGGGTATCGGAAATGTGACTGATGAGTTCGGCAGGTTCTCCGTATCTGTAGGCGAACTCCCGAATACGTTCGTATCCGGAACCCTGACCCGTTGTAGCGACGGCACCCCGCTATCTAGAGTTCCTGTGACAGTCGCCCTCATTCCGGCGACGGGAGTCCTTCGCATCCGCACGCTCTCCGATGTGGGAAAGGTCGTCATCGATTTCACGGGATACGGGCAGGTGGAGGTGAGCGATTTCAGCCTGCTTTCGTCGATGGACATGTACGGCCAGGTGACGAGCACCATCGCCGTGGGGACGGTCTGCGTCGGAGGTACCTCCACCGTTACGTGGACCACGGACGATGCGGGAAAGTTCTCCGTGCCGCTTCCTGGAGTCCCAGGAGCCACCGTCACAGGTACGCTTACAGAGTGTGGGAAACGTCCGTTGCCGAATCAGACGTTCAGTCTCCGCCAAATGGACGATGGCTTCCAGGTCAGTGTCCCGGGCTACTTGGACACTGTTGTCACGGAGTATACGTCGGTTACGTTCCCATTCGTCAATGTGACGGCCTACGATCTCGGGACCGTCTGCATGCGGCCAGCCGGCACGCCGGACCTGAGGTTCTGTACCAACCAAGTGAGCGTGGATATCGCACCCATCGACGGGAAATCCTGCAGGTGTCTTGGCACGGACTCTGCCCTCGTGGCTTCGTGTGAATCGCAGAAGTGCCGAATCATCCTATCGGACGGCGCTCAAGCGCCGGGGCTGTTTCAGATTGGGAACCCCGTTGATCCCGAGCGAAACCCCGGAGGGGTTCGGATTACGTCGCTGCCAGAGGTCGTGCTCAGGCTGCAGGGCACGCGCGATGGGGATATCAAGCTTCGAGTTGAGGAAGTCAAGGACCTGACCGAGGCGGAGCGGGAGAGATGGATTCAGCTGTGGAACGTATCTGGGAAGGCCACAGTCACCTTCGATCCTCGTGTCTTGCCCTCATTCGAGCTGATCATCGACCCGGAGAACAAAGTGACAGAGAGTGACGAAGAGAACAACGTGCAGTGTCAAGAGTGTTCTCCTTCTCACTCCTTCAAAGCCAAGGGACGTTATGAGATATGGCCCAGCAGCGGGGTCCTGGAGCCGAGCCCTGCTGTGCCATCAGAGCGGTGGGTGGTGGGGAAGGATAAGCCGCTCACGCTTGAGGCCAAGTGGCTCGAGAAGGATGACGGAGGGAGCGAAGAACGCCTAGATACGACCTATGGCTGTAATCGGGATAAGAAAGGCATCCATACGGAGGTCCCCGTTCTTTGCCCGACGTGCACATGTTACGAGTGGGACTTAAACGGTGACGGCGAAGTGGACGCGACAGGTGAGAGAGTTGAGTATACGTATCATGACAACGGTGTCTACACGATCACGCTCCGAGCCCACCTTGGGGGCGAGACCCTGGTCGATCAGCAAGTGGTGGAAGTTACGGATCGCCCCGTTGTTGTACTCCTCCCTCCTCGATATGGTGACGTCTTCATCCCGGGCATTTCGGTCGTCAACGAGTTCCGCGCCGAAGTGCACGAAAACGGCAACACGATAGAGCGGGTGGACTTCACCTTGAACGGCCGCACGAAGAGTACTTTACCGGCGCAGCCGGCCGCCGCGTTTGACATGAAGACCCTCAACCCCTTCCCACAAACGAATCAGCTCGTCGTCACCGCTTACGGCCACGACTCGGAGAACAACCCTGTTTCTTCCGAGCCTAAGATGATGGTGATCCCCGCCGCTCCCATCCCCGGCTGGCTGGGTTGGATAGTCTCCCTGTCGGGATCGATCTCGGCCGATACCAGTGCTCCGCCGGTGGTCAAGTACGGCACATCATTCACCTTCCCCGAGCCGCCTCTCAAATCATCGTTTGAGGTGCCGAGCTACGTCCCTCTACTGAACGGAGAATACACGGTCAAGGCAAAGGCGGAGCTCGCGTTAATCGTGAGTTCTAAGGGGACAGCGCAGGTGGAGGCGAGCGGTGATGCGGCGTTCGAGAAGAAGGGTGGCGATTGGGCCTTCAGCATCGATGGGAAGATGTCCGTGGCGGGCACTACGAACATCGGGCCGCCGATCCGACTCACAGATGGTAGCTTCTCCGCTTCGATCAAGGGCCGAGTCGCCAAGGACTTCGATGTCAGCGATGCCTTTCCGGCTGTGAAAGCCGCGACAGAGATCCCGTTGATCGGACGAGGGATCAAGTACCTAGCTGAACGAGCGAAGATCGGTCTCGGTCTCTCCGCCAGCGTTTCGGGGGAAGCCTCCTTCACTTCAGTCGACCAAGGGAGCGGCTCATGTCTCGAAGGGTTCGACTGTCAGGGGGAGTTGTCCCTCGGTGGCGGGATCTCGGCAAGCCTGACCCTCGACCTTTCGATCGTCAGCGCCTCAGCGTACGGGAACGCGAACTTGACTGCACGGTTCACCGCTCCTGGCGAAGACATCGGTTTCCTGAACTTCGAGTCGCTCAACCTGAGCGGAAGTTTCGGGCTCAAGCTCACGGCCGACCTTTGGCTGGTTGAGGTGGAGAAGGACTTCTCGATCCCGTTTAGCGTTCAGATCGCATCACCGGAAGAGGGCTTCTCCGAGCCTGCGGAGACTGAGTGGGCGATCGTTGAGCGTCCCTATGCGAGTCCTGGTTATGCCACTTACCGTGGAGAGCTGAGTGAAGACGAGGAACTGGCAACGCGCCAACTCCTCCTCGTGAGCAACGCTTTCCCCCTTGCTCATCCAGCCCTGGCTACAAGCGCCACCGGCAGGTGGCTCCTCTGGACGACTGACGACCTGGAAAAGCCGTTTCCGCGCGGGCGCGAGATCGTGGCATCAATCGGCCCTCAGATCGACCGGATGGGTCCGCCGCGATTCGTAACTGACAACGATCTCCCCGACTCCCGGCCCGTTATCGGGCTGACAGGCAACGGCGGAGTAGTCGCGGTATGGGTGCAGCACACATCGCCACCCGCTGAGCTCACTTCGCTCGATGACCTGACATCAGAGATCCTCAAGGGGCTCGAGGTCGTTTATTCCGTCTACGACGCAGATAGCGGGCAATGGGAGACGATCGAACGCCTGTCCACCAACGATGTCATCGATCACTCGCCCCGGCTCGTCTACGGGAGGCGGGGTATTACCGGCGTCGCTTGGGTGCGCAACTTAGGTGGCGAGGTCTTCCCTCCTCCAGATGGCTCATCCCCCGACGCGCTGTACTACGCTCATTGGAATGGAACCTCGTTCGAGCCGGCCCACCTACTGACGCCCGAACTTGGAGGGACGCAATGGGCGATTGCCGAGCGAGAGGGGTTACTCGTTCTTGTGTGGGTCAGAGATATCGACGGTGACTGGGCTACTGCCGGAGACAACGAGCTGTTTGCAGCAACATGGCGTGATGGATCGTGGAGCGCTACCGAGCGATTAACTGAGAACGACGTCGACGACGTTCGTCCGATGTTGGTGTCAGGTCCTTCTGGCGGAATCACACTCATCTGGATTCGCAACGATGGGGGCGAATCGGGTGAGGGGAGCACGCTCATGGGCCGAGCGTTCGATGGACGGACGTGGACTTCAGAGAGCGAACTCTTCCAGGCTCCCCAGCTGATCAGTTCCGTGGTCGCCCAGAACGAATCCGGAAAGACGGCCGTTGTCTGGGAGGGGTTCAGCGATGTGGGGCCGGATCTCTTCGCTACCGTCTTTGATCTTCGGACGGGAGTGCACACGGATCCCCGTCAGTTGACCGCGGATCGCGCTTCAGAGGATCAGATCGCTGCCGGATTCGCCGGAGACACGCTCACCGTCGCCTTCGTCCGCGAGCGTTTTCGGGAGAGCAGCACGGGATCTATTGAGCGCGATGGCGAAACGTTCAACATAGAACGTCTTGAACCAGAGGGGCATGATCTCGTGGTGCTGGAGGTCGGTATGCCGTAGCTGCGGGGGGAAGGGAGTGAACGAATGGAGCGGTGGCGATCCTACGCGCCTCCGGTGATGATGAGCACGTCGTCGGCGATGTTCACCGCGTGATCGCCGATCCGCTCGAGGTTGCGGAGGACCTCGACGAACAGGATCCCGGCGGCCGGGTCGCACGTCCCCCGCTCGAGCCGCTCGATGTGGTTCTCCTTGTACTGGATCTCGAGGCGGTCGACCTCCTTCTCCAGTTCCAGCGCCTCCTCGGCCGACGCGTGGTCCTCGCTCTCGAGCGCGCGCAGGGAGAGGCGGTAGAGACCGACGGCCTTGTCGAACATGTCGGAGAGGTCCCGTCTCGCCTCCTGGGAGAAGGTGAAGCCCTCCCTCACAGCGACTTCGGCCCGTTCGGCGATGTTCACTGCGTGATCCCCCACCCGCTCGATGTCGCCGGTCACATGCTCCAGCACGTGCAGCCGCTTCGCATCGAGCGGTGAGAGCTCGCCGGCATCGATCCGGTCGAGGAAGTTCCCGATCGTGCGATCGAGGGCGTCGACCGCTTCCTCGGTCTCGAGGACGGTCCTCACCTCTCTACCCTCTCCGCTCAGGAGGGCCGCGCGGCAGGAGCGAAGCATCGCGCTCGTCAGCTCTCCCATACGGAACAGCTCCTTCCGTGCCCGCTCCAACGCGATCGCCGGCGCGTTCAGGAATTCATCGCCGAGGAACCGCGGCGCGGCATCGACGGTCGTCTCTCTCCCCGGGACGACACGCTTCGTCAGCCAGACCAGCCCGGCCACCAGCGGCAGCAAGATGAGCGTCACCGTGACGTTGAAGAACGTGTGCGCGTTCGCGATCTGACGGGTGAGGCTCGTGGCCGTCGTCGCCACCAGTCGGGAGTAGGGAAGGACGAACGGGAGGAAGGCGGCGACCCCGAGGACGTTCACCAGCACCTGGGCGACCGCCAGCCGCCGCGAGGAGAGGGAGGAGCCGATCGAGGCGATCATCGCGGTGATCGTCGTGCCGATGTTCGCTCCGAGGATGAGGGCGATCGCTGCAGGCAGGGTGATGATCCCCGCGCTTCCCATGGCGATCACCATCGCTGTCATCGCCGAGGAGCTCTGGATGACCGCCGTCACCCCCGCCCCGACGAGGACACCCAATACGACGTTCGAGCCGCAGGAACGGAGGAGGTGAAGGACGGTTGGGGCTTCGGAAAGCCCCCGCAGCCCGCTCGAGATCACATCCATCCCCAAAAAGAGGATCCCAAACCCGAGGATGATCCGGCCGAGGTCCCCTCCCTTCTTCCCGCGGAAGACTTCCGCCAGGATGAACCCGATCGCGATCACAGGAAGGTAGTAGTGGCCGATCTTGAACGCGATCAGCTGGGCGGTGAGCGTCGTCCCGATCTCCGAGCCGAGCATCACCCCGATCCCCTGGCTGAGCGTCAGTGCCCCGGCGTTGATCAAGCCGATCAGAAGGACCATCGTCATGCTGCTCGATTGCAGGATCCCCGAGGTCAGCGCACCCACGATAGCACCACGGTAGGCCTTGCCGGTGAGCCGCTCCAGGAGTTCGCGCATCCGCTCACCGACGGCCCGTTTGAGCGCGTCGCTGAGGGTGCGTAGTCCGTAAAGGAAGAGGGCAAGTCCTCCAGCAGCGGAGAAAACCACTGTGAGGGTGTCCATATGCCGCTCTCCTTCACAAGCGATGACTAAAGATCGACGTGAAGTATGTACTCGAACCGCTGGATTAGCAAGGCTACCAGCATGAAGTCGCTTCGCCGATCGCGTATTCTCCTTGTCGGTTTTGCGGTGATGCAAAGCTGGCGTCCTACGCGAAGGGCGGGAGGGCAAGAACGTGTTTTCGAAGACCGCTCGATACTACGACAAGCTGTATGCCGGAAAGGATTATGCGGGCGAGGTTCAACGCTTGATCTCCCTTCTGGGCGTGGAGCCTGAGAAGAAGCGGTTGACGCTGCTGGACGTTGCCTGCGGAACCGGCCTTCACATCGAGCATCTACGCGAGCATTTTTATGTTGAAGGCTTGGATATCTGCCCCGAACTGCTCAAGGTGGCCCGAGAACGCAATCCCGATACGCCCTTCCACCTCGGTGACATGATAGAATTCGATCTGGGCAAACGATTCGACGTCGTCACGTGCCTCTTCAGCTCCATCGGCTATGTCAAGACCCTCGACAAGCTGCGGTCCGCCGTGCGGAGCATGGCCGCCCACCTGAAGCCAGGGGGTGTGCTTGTTATAGAGCCCTGGTTCACCCCGGCGGACTGGCGTCCGAACACCGTGCATGCGATATACATCGATGAGTCCGAATTGAAGATCGCCAGGATAAACACGAGCCTTGTGGAAGGCAAAGTGTCCGTGTTGGACATGCACTATCTCATCGGGACTCCTGAGGGGACGGAGCACGTTCTTGAGCGCCACGAGCTCGGTCTGTTCGAAGCCGAGGAGACGCCCTCGGCCATGGAGGAAGCAGGGCTAGTGGTTGAATATGACCCCGATGGTCTCACAGGGAGAGGCCTATACATCGGCGAGCAGAAAGGGCCTGCTTAACAAGCCGGAGGCAGCTCCGGTCGCACCGATCAGCGGCTTCTGTACCGCATATACCGGCGAACAAGCGCGTTGGGAACTGGTTGCAGCCGATGTGGGGGTGCGCGTACACGCATCCATGGTTTGACGCGGAGTCAGCCTCCCGGATCGGGATATGGAAAGACATGGGGAGGATCGTGGGCGTGGCCCAGTACGAGTTGCGCCTCGGTGAAGCGTTCTTTCAGGTACACCCGTCCTACGAGCACCTGAAAAGAGGTCGCTGATCAGTATACTCGTTCTCGCCCCCCTCATTGTCAGGGAGGCTGAGGAGACGCAAATGATAGCGTACATCGTCGTCAGCATTGTTAGCGGAGTGCTTTTTGGCGTCTTGGACGGGGCGATAAACGCCAATCCTCTGGCGAGGAGGCTCTACGATGTGTACTCGCCGATCGCGAGGAGTTCCGTGAACGTCCCAGCCGGGATCGTCATCGACCTCATCTACGGGTTCGTCATGGCGGGGATATTCTTGCTCCTATACGCGAGCCTCCCCGGCGGAACAGGGATCGTGAAGGGGATAAGCTACGCCGCTCTGGTGTGGTTCTTCCGGGTTGTGATGTATTCCGCCTCCCAATGGATGATGTTCGCCGTGCCGGTAAAGACTCTGATCTATACCGTCGTGGCCGGCTTGGGTGAGATGCTCATCCTCGGGCTGCTCTACGGGATTGCGCTGCGCCCCGTTATGTAGAAGAGCCGAGGCGGAGCTGGGGGCGGCAGGAGGTCGCGCCAGAGTGTGGTTGAGCTAACCCCTCGCGCCGGCGAGGACGGCGGGGAGCTCTCCCAGGGAGGCGATCGTCGCCTCCGGAACGTGGAGCGGAGAGGGGGGGACCTGCTCTCGGTAGGGACCGGCGAGGACACGGACGGTGTGGATCCCGAGGAGGCTCGCCGGGAGGATGTCGTGGTCGAGCCGATCCCCCACCATCACCGCTTCCGAAGGCGCGATTGAAAGCCGGTCGAGGATCATCCGGAAGAAGAGGGGATCGGGCTTGGAGAGGCCCATCTCCTCGGAGACGAGCTGCCAGTCGAAGAGATCGAGTACGCCGGTCTCCTCCAGGTATCCCTTGATCCAGGCCGGCTGGTTCCCGGCGAGGGCGAGGACGTAGCTTTTCGATAGCTTCTCCAGGGCGTCCTTCGCGTCGGGGCGGAGCCGGGGGACGTACTCCTCCCGTAGGTGGCGCCGCTGGAACTCCCGGAGCTCATCTTTAAACCGGAGGAACCCGTCGATGTCCGGCCGAACGATCTCCCAGATGGCGGCGACCCGCGGGTTGTGCTCACAGCGGGCGGTCGCCTCGACGATCGAGCGGGAGAGCTCCTCCTGCGTGATCGCAATCCCCCGCTCCGCCAGAAGCTCGAGGAGGAACCAGTCCCAGGATGCGTACTCGTGGTCCTCGTCGAGGATCGGCCCACCCACGTCTATCAGCACCGCGCTCGCTTTCATGTCCCCTCCGAAGGGAAAGTTTGCCGGAGATCACGCGGTCTTCCAATCTCGAGGAAGCGGCGAACGAGCCCATCGATGATCCCACTCAGAGGAGGGGCGCTGCACAGGCCGGGGAGAACGTAGCGGAGCGGCTTTCGGCCGAACAGGAGCGTCAGCCAGAGGAAGCGCTTAGCCTGTCGGGCGGAGATCTCCGGGTGCGCTTGGATCCCCCAGACCGGGAGGTCGCCGTAGCGGAGGACGTGCGTATCGCAAGAGCTCGTCCGGCCGAGCTTCCGCCATGGAGCCGGCGGATCGATCACCGTGTCGAAGTGGTAGACGAAGGTAGTCCACGGGTTGGGGAGCCCGTCGAACAACGGGTCGGATCCGATCATCTCCACCTTCGCGAAGCCGACCTCGGGGGGATCGGCGCGGCGGAGGTACTCTCGCCCGGATAGGGCATATACGAGCATCTGGTGTCCAAAGCAGGATCCGATCACGCTGAGGCCGAGCCCAACCGCGTTGCGGATGAGCTCCGCTTCGACCTCGAACCAGGGCTCCGGCCGGAGGATCGACGCCTCAGATCCGGTCAGGATCAGGTGGGTGACTCCGGAGAGCGGGGGGATATTCGCTCCGGAAGGGATGTTGACGGTTTCGGTCTCAACGCCGTTCAGGTGCGCCCTCCAAAGCGATGCCGGCCTGAACAGGCACGGGTGCAGGGAGTTATCGGCGATGAGCAGGCGCGCGGACATAGCGCGAGTATACTCGGCCAGCCGTCCCTAGCTCACGGTCGGGATGACCGAGGGCCGCTCCCCCCGGCGGCGCGCCTCGATCAGTCCGTACAGATCGTTGAACGCGCGTTGGAGCGCCTTGAGGGTCGCATCGACCGTCTCTTCATCCGTTACCACCGGCTGGATCGGCTTCGTATCCCGAATCCTCATGAAGTTGGGGCTCTTCAGCCCGCTCACCACGACGTCGCAGTCCGGGAGGAGGCCGATCACCCCCTTCAGCTTCTTCGGATCGGCGTGGCGTTCCTCCTTGGGTGAGGTGTTGTTCCTAACCTCGATCAGGCGGGCCTCGCCTTCCTCGCTGAGCTCATAAATGCGAAATTGCGGGCAGTCGCCGAAGTGCCGGCGGGGAACGATCTCCCCGTCGCAGGAGATGGCGAGACGGATCTTTCTCTTCCCTTGCGTCATCACGAGAACCTAAGCGATCGCTCCTGTCGGGCACGCACTCACACAGGCGCGGCAACCGCGGCACCGGGACGCGTCCACCACGGCCTTCCCATCAACGATGCTGATGGCGTCAAACGGGCAGGCCGACGCGCACTTCCCGCAGCCGACGCACTTAGCGATGTCTACCGTGACGGAGGCGTCCCTCGTCGTTGTCCCTGTGGAGAACGGAGTGCCGAATCGACGCCCCCGCCCCATCCTTCGCCTCTGTCCACGACCTCGACCCTGTGAACCGATCCCGAATGGCATCCGTCTTCCTTTCCTCACCGGGGTGAGACGAGATCGTACAACCGCCCCGTCGCTTCCGCAACCGGATCGGTTACACTCGGGCCGTTCGCATTGCTGGGACGGATTGGAGGGAGATGTCGTTCAGGCCCGTTGCGCTTCCCGATGGTGTCCCCGGCCGGTTGTACCTGAGCGCTATGCCGGGCGGAGATGATTGGGAGGGTTTCCTCTCCGATCTGGCTGGAGCCGGGATCGATGCGATCGTCTCCCTTGAATCTACCCCTGAGATCGAGCGGAAGTCCCCGGCGTATGCGAAGGCGATCGAGGAAGGGGATCTCCCCTGTGCGCGGATGGAGTTTCCGATCCCCGACTTCGGAGTTCCCGGCGATCGGGATCGATACACATCGTTCGTCGCCGAGGTTGCGGACGCCATCCGTTCGGGAGGCTCGGTGCTGGTTCACTGCGGGGCCGGGATCGGGCGGAC
>CAZGRE010000027.1:0-17742 GCA_964528085.1 uncultured Thermotogae bacterium
CCGTCCTCGCGGGAGATGAAGCCGAAGCCCTTACCGTCGTTGAACCACTTGACCGTGCCGGTTTCGCGCTCTGCCATAGGTGTAACCTCCTTCTTGCTGGGTGTTTCATCGAGACAGAGCGTTAAAACTCGAAGAAGCTTCTAGCTAAAACGACTGTACGACTACCAACAACAAATGAACCCTAACCGATCGGGGTTCGATTGTCAAGTAAGGGAGTAAAAAGATGATCTGCTCCACCCGGAAACGGGTGGAGCAGATCGAACCTTCGGATCAGCCGATCCTTTGCTTACGGGTCGGCGTTAACGATCGGAGGCTGATTGACGTTTGCGATGTGGATGAGGAGCGAGTCCGTCGTGCTCAGCCCGCACGGATCGGTCACGGTGAGCGTGATCACCTCATCCTCGCCCTCGCAGACGTTGATGAACGGGGCGGTAAACAGCGGGTTCGGATCCGATGTGCTGCTCAGGCCGCCGATGCCGCTCGACCAGGAGTAGACGAGCGGGTCCCCGTCCGGATCGCCGACAGCCGGGGTCAGCCTGATGCAGTCGCCCTCGTTGATCGTGATCGGCGGGCCGAGCTCGACCGTTGGTGCGCCGTTCACGTTTCCGACGTAGACCACGACGGAGTCGCTCGCGGTCAGCCCGCACGGATCGGTGACCGTCAGGGTGATCGTCACCGCCTCGCCGGTGCAGCAGGCGGTGTAAGGGGCGGTGAACAGCGGATTCGCCGCGCATGGATCGTCGATCGACCCGCGTGAGGCGCTCCACGAGTAGGTGAGATAGTCGCATTCGGGATCGGAGACGACCGGTTGCAGCCGGACCGTCGATCCCTCGTCGAGGGAGAAATCCGGCCCGAGTTCGACGGCCGGCGGGTTGTTGACGTTCCGGACGTGGATGAGTATCGAGCTGCATGTCGTCGCCCCGCACGGATCGGTGGCGCTCAGGGTGAGTACGAAATCCGCCCCTGCGCACGCGTCGATGAGCGGTGCGATGAACGTCCCCTGGCAGACGTTCGGATCCTCGAACGAACCGCCTGTCGCCGTCCAGCGATAGGTCAGCCGGTCGCCGTCCGGGTCGTACGCCTTCGCCGGGAGGAGGATCGCCGTCCCCTCGTCGATGCACAGCTTACCGCCGAGGTCGAGGACCGGCGGGTGGTTCACGTTGTTGACGTGGATGACGAACGAGTCGCTCGCCGATGCGCCGCAGCTGTCGACAGCGGTCAGGGTGACGTTGACGTCCAGCCCTTCGCACCCGTCGATGATCGGTGCGGTGTAGAGAGGGTCGAGCGAAGTCGGGTCGTCGAGTGAGCCGGCCGAGACCTGCCAGAGGACCTGGAGGATGTTGCAGTCGGAATCAGCGACGCTCCCGTGGAGCCTGATCGATTCGCCTTCGTTGATCGTCTTCACCCCGACCGGCGGGGGAGGAGGGCAGACCGGAGGTGGAGGTGAGACGGGAGCGGGGCAGATCACCGTAGGGGGAGGCCCCCACGCTCCGCACGCCGCGCATCCGTTGAACGTCCCAGAGACGACGTTCCCTTCCAGGAGGAGATCGACAGGGTCAGTGGAGTAAAGGACGTCGTTCCCCTTCCCTCCGAGGAGGGTATCCCTCCCAATACCACCGTCGAGTATGTCGTTCCCGTCCTCCCCTTCCAGGGAGTCATTCCCATCTCCGCCGCACAGGGCGTCATTCCCCGTCCCTCCGAATAGTATGTCGTTTCCGCCGTCACCGACGAGAAGGTCGTTTCCGGCCCCTCCTTCAAGGATGTCATCCCCGGCTCCGCCGATCAGGACGTCGTTCCCTCCGAGTCCGATCAGCATGTCATCCCCTCCGAGTCCGATGATAAGGTCGTTCCCCGCCGTCCCGTACAGGGTGTCGTCCCCTTCGGTACCGCGGACGACGTTCGTGATCCCCATACAGGCGAACTCGGGCGGGATCCCCGTTGCAGCCTGGGCCTCTCCGCCTGGGACGCTCGCGTACAGGGCGTTTAGAAGCTCGCTCGCTGATCCGACCCCGTAGTATCTCCCCCCAGTGATCCCGGCGATCTCCGCCAGCCGGTCGCGGACATCAGGGGCTACGTCGAGGCCGACCACTTCGAGGACGATCGGCGGGGAGAGGGTCTTGAACATCTGAGCGACGACCTTCGGGTCCCCCCCGCACGTCTCCTCTCCATCGGTTATCAGGACGATGACCCCTTCTCCTCCGTAGCCTGCGAGTGCGTTCGATGCCGCGACGAGCGCGTCGGCGATCGGTGTCATCCCCTTCGCCTCTATCCCGTTTATGGCGGCGATCACATCAGGATCGTCCGCTGCGTTCTTAGGTAGGGAGGGGAAGAGAGGTTCGATGTCCTGACAGCTCGCCTCGCTGTCGTCCTTTCCGATCCTGTGACCGAAGACGTAGAGCCCGACCTGGTCGAGCCTCGACGTCACCTCGAGCAGATCGATTAACGCCGCCTTCGCGGCGTCGAGCCGCGTTCCCCCATCGAACGGCTTGTTCATGCTGTTCGACGCGTCGAGGATGAAGACGAGGTTTTGCGGGGCTGCGCTGGCGGTCAATCCTCCAGTGAGGACGCCGAGAGCGACGACGGCCAGCAACAAGATTCGACTTCGCATACCGTACCTCCTTGATCGACTGATCCAGCTTACGTGTGATTCTAGCCGATATTGCCCTGGGGAATCTGTGATCTGGATTACAATTCCCCGATCTTTATCCCTGATCGGCTGAGAGGATCTCAAGGAGCTCGCGTCGACGGCCGGTGGGGATCAGCGCTTGCAGTCTCCCACCCCGGACCCTACCACAACCGACGACGTCCCCTCGGTAAGAGAGGGCGACGTAGCCGTCCGCGATCGAAGCGTCGAGGCTCCTCCCAAGGAGGAGATCTCGGAGCTCCTCTCGATTAAGCGGGATGCGCGATGCGGTGATCCGCTCCCCTAGCAGGATCAACAGTGCGCTCGTCGGTTTGAGCCCGTCCGGCATCCTCCGGAAGGCGCGGAGCCCGGGAGGCCGCGTCCAGGAGATCCCTTCCGGGGGGAATACGCTCACGACCCAGATCTCATCGGATCTTTGGTAGAACGTGAGCCCCGTCAGATCGGTGGGTGCCACGCCGAACCGATCCGCAAGATAGGAGAGGGTTTCCGTTTCAGCGGGGACGTTCGATTCTGGCAATGAAACCACCTCCGCTGTCGATCTCGTGCGGGTAGATCCGGGCGCATCCGGCCATCTCCTCTCCGAAGCGTTCCCCCAGCCATTCGGAGAGGCCGGGCGATGCGGAAAACGGGAGGGATATCGGGGCGATCCGCCCGTCCCGCTTGCTCAACAGATGAGCGATCACCGCTTCGTTCTCCTCGGGGGCGAACGTGCACGTCGAATAGACGAGGATCCCCCCCGGCCGGAGGAGGTCGTAGGCACGGAGGACGAGCCGCTTCTGGAGCCTGCTCAGCCGGTGGATCGCTCCTTTCCGGGCCCCTCCCTGCAAGGAACGGGCCTTCCGCAGGGTCCCTTCGGCCGAGCAAGGGGCATCGACGAGGACTCTATCGAACCTCGCGGATGTCGGGAAGCTCTCCCCCCGGTAGTCGGTGATCGTCGCATTCACGACCCCGAGCCGGTTGATGTTCGCCAGGAGCCCCTGCTGGCGGCGTCCACTCGGCTCGTTCGCGACGAGACAGCCGGTGTTCTCCATCCGGGCTGCGATGTGGGTCGCCTTACCGCCCGGGGCTGCGCACAGGTCGAGGATCGTCTCGTTCGGCTTCGGGTCGAGGACGAGGACGGGTAGGGCCTGGGCCGCCTCTTGGGCATAGAACAGGCCGAGCCAGTGCTCGATCAGCCTCCCCGGCGGCCGGTCGAGGCGGATCAACGCCGGCTCCCACGGGATCGGTTCCCCCTCTATCCCGCGTGAGCGGAGCCGGTCGATCAGCAGCTCCGGGCTGATCCTCAGGGTGTTGACGCGGACGACGTAGGGAAGGGGCCTTGCCGATGCCGCCATGAACCGTTCCCAGTCGGGGATGATCGAGCGGTACCGCTCAATGGTGGGGTTTTCGTCCTGATGAGTTGGCCTCATCTAATCCGCGTTACGACGAGGGAGTACACTTCCCGTGCGAGTTCATCCCCGAGGGCGGAGATCCGGTCGCTCTCTCTTTCCATCCCTTCGATCGCCGATCGGTCGTGCATGTAGGAGGCGTTCACTAGTATGTTCAGGAGGACCGAATCGATTGCTGCTTTTGCCAGTATAGCGGCGACCCCGACGTCGCTTACGATCTGCCGGCCGGCGAGCGGAGCAAGGTCGATCAAGAGGCGGAGGAGGTCGAGACACCCTTCCGCCAGCTCCAATGGGACGGCGGAGGCCCCTTGCAGGGCCTCCTCGATCCGGTCGGGCCGGTTCGGATCGCCCTTCGGTAGGCGATATGCGGCCAGGACGCGGCCGAACGCCTCCTCATCCTCGCGGGCGAGCCCGAGGAACCGCTCGCGCAGCTTGAGAAGCCCATCTCCGATCTCGGTCAGCCTTCGATCGTTCCCCCGCTTCTTCCCCACGGCTACGACCATCGAGCCGAGGGAAGAGGCAATCGAGGCGACGAGGGAGGCGGCGCTCCCTCCGCCGGGCGTCGGCTCGGCGGAGGAGAGGAGCTCGAGGTAGTCGTGGATCGTGCTTTCAGTGAGGGGCCCGGAGGTCTTCACTCCTCCCTCTCCCAGTAGACGCGCGTCAGCTGATCGTCACGGGCGCGCTTGATCCGGAGCGTTCCCTTGCACGCCCCTGCGATCGCCTTCCCGATCCGCGCGGCGAGATGCCCGCTGGTGGTGGCGATCTCGGTCGTTCCTTCGTCCTCTTCGATCCACATGATCCGTTGCAGCGGGCGCTGTTCGGCCGCGGCCGCAGCCTGATTGTGGACGATGTTCAGGATCTCGTCTGCGTGTTCGCGGAGGTATCGGCCACTAAGCCGGATGACCCCACCGGGGAGCCTGTCGATCTCCCGCCGGCACGCCGGGCAGTGGCTTCGATGCACCTCCCCGCCGTCTTTTTTGGGATCCCCTACCTGCCAGCGGCCGTTTCGATATACCAGGTTACACCGAGGACAGACCGTCGGTTCCGGGTATTTCCGCCCTTCATGGTACGGGTCAGGGCTCCCCCCGCCGAGGCGTCCCCGCTTCTCCCCCTCGACCATTTCGATCACCCCGCTTTACAAGACCGACCGCAACAAAAAAGGGACGAACGTCCGCCGTTGTCCCTTCCGAGTAACCGCTCCCCCTAGGTCTCTTTTTCGGCAAGGAGATTCTCAAGGTATGCGATCGCCTCTCCCACGGTTGAGATCTTCTCCGCCTCCTCGTCCGGGATCTCCACCCCGAACTCGTCCTCGAACTCCATGATCAACTCTACCGTATCGAGGGAATCCGCGCCGAGGTCCTCGACGAACGATGAGTCGGCGTTGACCTCCTCCGGATCCACCATCAACTGGTCGCAGATGATCGCCTTCACCTTTTCCGAGACGTCACTCATAGTACTGAACCTCCCTCTTCTTGCGGTTTCTAGGGGTAGAGACCCCCGTTTACGCCGATCACTTGCCCAGTTATATAGGAAGCCTGGGGCGAAAGCAAGAAGCACACCAGATCGGCTACCTCCTCCGGCCTCCCCGCGCGGCTGAGGGGGATCCGATCGAGGTAGGCCCGTCGGATCTCCGCTGGCAGATCGGACGTCATGCCGGTCTCGATGAACCCAGGGGCGACGACGTTGACGCGGAGTCCGCGGCCCGCGACCTCCTTTGCCACGCTCCGGCAGAGGCCGATGATCCCGGCCTTGGAAGCCGCGTAGTTCGCCTGTCCCGGGTTGCCCGTCTCCCCGACGACCGACGACACGGCGACGATCGCAGCACCGGGCCGCTTCATCAGGTAGCGAAGGGAGGCCTGGATGCAGTTGAACGTTCCGGTCAGGTTGACATTGAGGACCTCCTCCCAATCGGCGGCCGACATCCGGAGGAGGAGGCGATCCCTGGTGATCCCGGCGTTACAGACGAGGTAGTCGATCCCCCCTTCCGAACCCGCTATCGCGCGGACGGCCTCCTCGACCGCCCCCCGGTTGGAGACGTCGCCGCGGACGAACCTCACGCCGGGTAGATCCCGCTCGAGCTCCCTCCCGGCCTCTTCGTTCCGGCCGAATCCGAAGACGTTCGCCCCCCGCGCATGTAATCCGGCCGCTATCGCGCGGCCTATCCCACGGGTTGCTCCAGTGACGATGCACGTCCGGCCCTCAAACCCCTCCATCAGAAGCCTCCTCGTACGTCAAAAACTCGATACCATCGGTGATCCGCCGGCCGAGACGGGTGAGGACCTCCCCCGATCCGACCTCGATTGCGTGCGTCACCCCCATCTCGGTCAATCGATTGACGACATCGACCCATCGCACGCACGACGTTATCTGCTTTTTCATCAGCCCTTTCAACCCCTCGGCGCGCAGCTCGATTTCGCCGCTCACCCCAGAGACGAAGGGGACCGAAGGATGGGAGAATTCAGTCCGCTCGATGATCGGCGCGAGTCCCGCCTCAGCCGGACGCATCGCCGGGGAGTGGAACGGGCCGGAGACCCGGAGGGGGATCCCTCGCCCCCCGGCTTCTGCTGACAGCTTCGCGAGCTTAGCCAGCCCATCCTCCGTCCCGGCGACGACGACCTGGGTCAGACCGTTGTGGTTGGCGATGGTCACCCCTTCTCCTATCTCTTCGCACAACGTTCGGACTCCCTCGAGGTCGAGCCCGACGATCGCCATCATTCCCCCTTCGATCCCATCCATCAGCCTCCCCCTCTCGATTACGATCGACATAGCGTCGTGGGCGGAGATCACCCCGGCGCTGACGAGGGCGGGGTACTCGCCCAAGCTGTGCCCGGCGACGCAGGCAGGAATGATCCCGCGCTCTCTGATCTTCACCTCGCGGGCGATGCTGTCGATGAAGATGGCGGGCTGGGCGAAGCGCGTGCTCGCCGGCCGTTCCTCCTCCGGCTGCGAGAACCACTCCCGCAGCGGTAGACCCCGCTCCTCTGCGAGCCGGAAGAGCGACTCGACCGGCTCAGAGGAGGGGGGCGGCCCACTCGGGGTTCGCCCCTGCCCCGGGAATAAAAACGCGATCTTTCTCATATCGTTCTCCTACATCCTAATGACCGCGGCTCCGTATGTCACCCCCGCCCCGAAGCCGGTCATCACGACGATCTCCCCCGCTCTTATCCTCCCGGAGCGGACCGCCTCGTCGAGAGCGATCGGGATCGAGGCCGTTGAGGTGTTCGCCACGCGATCCAAGTTGACGATGACCCGATCGGGATCGACGTTCAGCCTGTGGATCAAAGAGCGGATGATCCGCAGATTCGCCTGATGGGGGATGATCCAGTCGACGTCCTTCAGGGTGAGGTTCGCTTTCTCAAGGGCGGCGCGCGTCGCCTCCTCCATCATCGGTGCTGCGCTCTTGAATACGCCCGATCCCTCCATCTTCAGGAAGTGACCGCCGGATGCGAGCGTCTCCTCTCTCGGCGGGGTTCGCGTCCCCCCGGCCGGCATGTGAAGGAGGAGCGTCTTCTCCGGATCGGCGTACAGGGCGGAGCTGAGGATCCCCTCCCGTTCGTGACCCTGTTCGAGGACGACAGCCCCGGCACCGTCCCCGAACAGGACGCACGTCCTCCGGTCGTTCCAGTCGGTCACGCGGGAGAGGGCCTCCATCCCGACAACGAGGATCCGGTCGAACGAGCCGGCCCGGATCAGGCCGTCGGCGACGGCGATGGCGTAGACGAAGCCGGTGCATCCTCCCTTCAAATCGAAGAACGGTGTGCTCCCGAGCTTCAGGCCCTCGGCGATGAACGGGGCCGATCCTGGGCAGATCATGTCAGGGAAGTTCGTCGCCACGATGAGAAGGTCGATATCGGCCGGCTTACACGCAGCGGCCTCGAGTGCCCGCTCGCTCGCTATCATCCCCATGTCGGAGGGGGGTTGCCCGTCATCGAGGAGGCGGCGCTCCCTGATCCCCGTCCGCTTTACGATCCATTCATCGGATGTATCGATCGTCTTCGACAGCTCTTCATTGGTGACGCATCTTTCCGGGAGGAACGAACCCGTCCCGCTGATCTTAACCCCCATCCGTTCGCCAACCTTCGATACCTTCCCGGAGGCGCTCGAGGAGGTTTGAGCTCACCTCACGGTGGGCGACTTCCACGGCGCTTCCGATCGCTTCGGCGTCGGAGCGGCCGTGCGCGATGACGACGACCCCGTTCACCCCGAGGAGGGGGGCACCCCCCCGACGGCGGTAGGAGAGCGTCCCCTTCACCCTGGCGAACGAGCCGCTCATCAGGAGTGCGCCGAGCATGGCGATCAACCGCCCGCGGATCGTCCGACGGAGGAGGCCGGTGACGGCGGAGACGCCCCCTTCGACCGATTTCAGGAAGATGTTCCCGACGAATCCGTCGCAGACGACGACGTCGACGGGACGGTCGCTCAGGATGGAATGGGCTTCGACATTCCCGGAGAACGGGAATGGGCCGGCCTCCAACAGCGAGAACGCCTTCCCGATCAGGCGGTTCCCCTTCCCCCGTTCCGTCCCGATGTTCAACAGGCCGATCTTCGGGTTCTCGATCCCGAGGACGTCACATGCATATGCCGATCCCATGAGGGCGAAATGGACGAGCTGCTCAGGGGTGCAGTCGCTGTTTGCTCCGACGTCGATGACGAGTACCTCCTTCTCCGTGAGCGTCGGGAGGACGGCGAGGATTCCGGGCCGAGGGATACCGGCTATCCGGCCGAGGACGAACAACGAGGCGACGACGATCGCCCCGGTATTCCCGGGTGAGACGAACGCGTCTACGTCCCCGTCCTTGAGGGCCTTCAGACCGAGGACGAGCGAGGAATCCCCCTTCTCGCGGACCGCCTTCACCGGTCGATCGTCCATCCGGATGACGGATCGGCTCGGGAGGACGTCGAATCTCGCTCTATCCTTCTTCCCTTCCCTGTTGAGGACCTCGTTGATGACGGATGGATCCCCGGCGAAAACAAGGTCGATCTTCCGGCGGCGCGCGACGGCGATCCCCCCCCTCACCAACTCCTGAGGCGGGAGGTCCCCTCCCATGACGTCGAGTAAGATGCGCATGACCGGCTGCTCCGAGGATCGATTGATGAAGTGCCGAGGGCGGGACTTGAACCCGCACGGACGTTTGAGTGTCCACATGGCCCTCAACCATGCGCGTCTGCCAATTCCGCCACCTCGGCGACGCGTGCAATCTTAGCGGCCGGATCGAGGACTGTCAACGCCCGGGGCAGGAATCCGCGGCAGGGGGTTGATTTGCCTTCTCTAAGGAATCGTTCTATGATGGAAGGTAATCGTGGGATTCCATGGGGCGGAGGTGACGGGATGGAATTGAGGGCTCGCGCCGGTTGGGTGTGGATCGGGCTGGTTGTAGTCGTGTTAGTAGGCCTGATGAGCGTTTCTTCACTCGCGGTGCCTACGACGTACGGAGGGATCACCTTCCCTCACGGAGACCTGGCGTTCGCCGATCGGGTCGTAGCATATTCCGCGGCGAGTTGCGTCCGCGATGCGTACGACGATCCGATCGAAGCGCTCGGGCCTCCGGATGCATGTGGGATAGGGTGCGATGGGTGTCACAGTTGCAGCACGAACGCGGTCTCGCTCGGATTCAGGTTGAGCGAGATCGACGATCGGGGATATCTGATCATTGAGTTCCTTGATAACGTTCTCACCGACGTCCCCGGCGACGACCTGTTCGTGTATATCACGAACGACATGCCGTGCCGTGTGGAGATAAGCTCCGACGGGGTTAATTTCATCCCGATCGGGGAGACCGTCGGTTATCCCGGCGGGCTCGATATCGGTCCGTTCGTCGGTAGCGGGGACGAATTCCGCTACGTCCGGTTGAGTGACGTTCCGGCCGATGAGGACCACTCCCCCTGCCCAGGGCCGAATATCGACGCGGTGGGGGCGATGGGGACGGCAGAGGTGAGGGGAGAGGCCCTCGGCGGGCTCGAGCTTCAGCCGGTCGGCGAGCTCGCAACGGCGATCGACTGGACTCCGGCGAGCATCCTGATCGTCCTCGATGCATCGTCGAGCATGGCGGAGCGGATCGACGGCGAGATGAAGATCGACATTGCCAAGGACGTCATCTATGATCTCCTCGGCAATCTTCCCGATGACATGCTCGTCGGGATGCGGACGTTCAGCGGCTGTGAGAACAGCCCGTTGATCGCGCCGATCGCCCCCCTCGATCGCGATCGACTGAAGGAGGAGATCGCAAAGGTCTTCCCTAGCTCTCGCACCCCGATCGCGTATGCCCTTGAGCAGGCTAAGGACGATTTCTCCAAGATCACTGGGAGGAAGATGATCCTCCTCGTCAGCGATGGTATGGAGACCTGCCATGGAGATCCGGTGAAGGCGGCGGAGGACCTGATCGCCGCCGGCTACGATCTGCGGATCCAGGTCGTCGGGCTCGACGTGGCCCAGAATAGCTCGGCGCGCGATCAGTTGATGAGGATCGCTGGGGCGACCGGGGGGGCGTACTTCGACGCTGCGAGCAAGGAGGAGCTGCGCCGGGCGCTCAGCCTCTCTGCTCCGTTCAGCTACACGGTTTACGATCAGGAGGGGAATGCGGTTTATACGGGTCGGCTCGGCGACGATGGGCCGAAGCTCCCTGCCGGGACCTACCGGGTCGTGATCGATACAACCCCGCCGATCGTCCTTGAGAACGTGGTCATCTCCGAGAAGGAGACGACGATGATCAAGGTGGAGAGGACAGACGGGGAATACCGCGCCGAGGTCGGGGGCTAGAGGAGGGCCCCTCCGTGGACTTCGAGGATCGCGCCGGTGATGTAGGACGCCTTCTCCGAGGCGAGGAACAAGACCGCCTCTGCGATTTCATCAGCGCTTGCCGTTCTTCGCAGCGGGATCTTAGCTGTGATCCCCGCGGGGGTATGTTCGCTCTCCTCAACGAATCCGGGCAAGACCGCGTTGACGCGTATCCCGAATGGACCTTCCGTCTGAGCGAGCGTCTTCGTCAACCTGATTATCCCGGCGTTGGCGATCGCATACGGTAGGGTATTCGGGGTCGGTCGGATCGTCTCAGCGTTCAGCGAGGCGATGTTGATGATCCCCCCCCGCTTCCGGGCCCGCATCGTTGGGATCGCCTCTCGACAACAGAGGAATGCGCTTGTCAGGTTGCTTGCGATGATCGAATCCCACTCGGCCCTCGTCGTTTCGGAAAGCGGCTTGAACAGGAAGTCCCCCACGTTGTTCACCAGAAGGCCGATCGGTTCGGAAGCGGCGATCAGCCGAGATACCTCTTTCTCATCGGTGACGTCGGCCTGGATCAGGGAGACCTTCGCGGTAACTTCCCTCAGCTCAGTTAGGGCTTTCCGGGCCCGCTTATCGTCGTGGGCGTAGTTCAGGATCACCTCGTAACCTGAGAGGGCGAGCTTCCGGGCGATCGCAAGCCCGATTCCTCGGGTGCTCCCGGTGACGAGTGCCCGCAGATCGGAGTACATGTCAGTCCGCTGACTTCTTCAGCTCGACGATCACGGATGATATGTCCGACTTGACGCCGGCGAGGCTGGCGTTGACCTCCCGCGGGGGGAGGCCGGCGAGAAGGAGGAGGGGGTCTTCGTCCGCCCGTTTCAGGTAGATGTCGATCTCCTGGATTACGCAGGCGAGGTATTCCAGGCCGGCATCGAGCTTTTCCTCCTCGAAAAGCTCGATTCCCCGCTTCAAACGGTCGATCGTCCGTCCGATCAACGTTAGAAGATCGATTGTACCATCGGGTTCGCTCACTTATCCCCCTCCTTTACATCCCGATTATTCCTCAATTTGCCCTTGTTCAGTTCCCTCCCGGCTTTAAGGAGCCCCTCCTTCATCTCTTGGAGGATCCGCTCCTTCATCCGCGACACCTGGCGCTGGGAGAGGCCGAGGTCCTCCCCGACTTCCGACTGGCTCTTCCCCTGATAGAAAAGCCCGCGGATCACCCGCTGCTGGATCTCGGTCAGCTGTTCTATGACGATTAGGAGCTGCATCCGTACATCGTCGGAAAGGCCGGTCGGTTTTGTCAGGATCTCGTCGAGTGTGAGGGGATTCGGGCTCGGGTCCGCTCTCCGGCGAGCCTGATCGATGGAGACGTACGTCATCGCCTCGCGGCCACGGAGGATGGCGATCAGCTGCTCCTCGGCTATGTTCAGCCTATCCGCCAGCTCCGCGAGGGTCGGAGGTCGTCCCTCCTCCTGGAAGAACGCCTCTTCTGCCTGGTTTATCCTCCGATTCATCGCTTGGACCCATTGCGGGATCCTTATCGTCGAATGCTTGTCGCGGATGTAATGCCGGATCTCCCCTTGGATCAGATGGCTGGCGTATGTGGAGAATCGAGCGTTCTTCGCCAGGTCGAAGTTCGCCACGGCGTTGAGTAATCCGATGTAGCCTGCTTGGATCAAATCATCGAGCGGCTCGCCGGAGTTGAGGAACCTTGTTGCGATCGACTTGACGAGCCCGACGTTCCGCTTGATGATCTCCTCCTTCAGGGAGGAAGGGTCGAAATCGCCTCCTTTTTCACTTTTTCCTTTTCGAAGAAGGCTGATTAGATCCTCATTCGAGATACTTAAAAATTTCGTGCGGTTCTGGGGGTATGCGTTCATCGATTGTTGAGTTGCCAGATGGCGAGGATCCCTAGCAGAACAGCGAACATGGAGAGGCGGAGCAGGTCATCGATCGTTATCGGTGGGCGGATCCGCTCGAGCGGAGACGGACAGCCGATCGTGACGCAATGGCCGATCGTATCGCGGAGCTTGAACTCCTGTGCGGCCCCGGCCCCGACGACCACATCGTCGCCGACGAACACGATCGGAACGGAGGCCTCCTCGATCCCATAGGCCTGCTCGAGCTTGGCTAGGAGCTCGGCCGCTTTCGGGTCGGATATCTCATAGCGACGGAGGGCCGAGGGGGGGAGGTCGGAGGAAAGCGCGGTGAGGAGCTCATCGACCGCAACGCAGCTCGGGCAACCCTCCTGATAGAAGAATAGGACGATCGGTCCTTCCGTCCCGGCGGCGGCCAGGGGGAGGATCCAGAGGAATACAAATACGAGCGTCAATCCCGCTTTTTTCGTCATCGTCTCCCCCTTCTTCCGTTCGGTACCTTTGATCATCCAGGGAGCGAGGGGTTCGGTCAAGCCCACCGGCCGTCGCAGCCGGTGATCCCTTGCGCGAATTAGTGGGACGATTTGCGGAGTCTTGAGCCTCCTCTTATCATCCAGCTTTGGAGGGGAAGATGCACGACGTCCGATTCAGCGGTGAGGACATCCTGGCGCGCCAGCTCGAGCTTGCCGAGGAGAACTACAGGCTCCTGAAGGAGAAGGGGGTGCGGGCGATCAGCGTCATGGGTGCGATCGGGAGCGGGAAGACGACCATCATCGAGAGGATCGTCGACAGGTTGAAGCCGTGTGGGTATGCAATCGGTGCGATCGCCGGCGATACGGCGGGAGACGATGATCACCGGCGGTTCTTAACCCGCGGGATGTCCTCCGTCAACCTGAACACTCAAGACGACTGCCACCTCGACGCCCACCGGGTCAACCATTCCCTCGCCGAGCTTCCGTTGGATGAGATCGATATTCTGTTCATCGAGAATGTGGGAAACCTCGTCTGCCCCGCCGATTTCCCCCTAGGAGCGGAGATGGAGCTCGTCGTCATCTCGGTCACCGAAGGGGATGACATGATTCGCAAATATCCGAAGATCTTCGCCCAGACCGATCTCATTGCGATCAATAAGGTCGATCTCGCCGATGCGGTCGGGGTCGACCCGGATGTGTTAGTCTCCGACTACAAACGGGTGAACCCCCACGGTCGGGTGATCCTGACCGATGCCCGTCACGATAAGGGGATCGAACGGCTGATCGAAGCGCTCGGGATCGAATGCACGAATACTCAGTGGTAGCCGAGCTCGTCTCCGCCCTCCTCCCTCGCCTCGAGGAGCACCCGGGTGAGGTGACGACGGTCTTCCTGAAGCGGGGGGAGCTCCGGATCCTCTCGGACTGGGCGTTGAAGAACGCATTCGAGATCGTGACCGAGGGGACCCGCCTCGAAGGGGCGAGCCTCGAGATCGAGGTGATACCGGTCCGGGTAGCGTGCGACAACTGCGGATATGAGGGGAGCGTCGAGTACCTGAAGGATGAGGCCTTTCACTTCGTCATACCGATCCTCACCTGCCCCCATTGTGGGGAAGAGGTGAGGATCGTCTCCGGTCGGGAGCTGGCGGTGGAGAGGGTGAGCATCCGCACCCCATCCGACGCCGGCGTCTGATAGGGAAGGTCGATGCGAATCGAACGGCGGCGGCTGCGGATCCGGGGGGTTGTCCAAGGGGTCGGGTTCCGGCCGTTCATCTATCGAAGCGCCGTCACCCGTGGGATATCGGGGTCGGTCCGGAACCTCGGAGACGCAGGGGTAGAGGTGTTCATCGAGGGGGAGCCGGAGGCCCTCGATTCGTTCATCGGGGCGTTGAGCGATCCCCCGCCGCTCGCTCGGATCGACTCGATCGCCGTCGACGATCTCCCCCCGATCGGGGAGTCGGGGTTCTCGATCGCCGAGTCGAGCGACGCTGGGAAGAGAGGAGGGGCGATCCCCCCGGATACGGCGATCTGCGATCGCTGTGTGACCGATGTCCTCGGTGACTCCCGCTATCACGGCTACTGGGCGACGAGCTGCACCGATTGCGGTCCGCGGTTCACGGTGATCGAATCCCTCCCTTACGATCGGCCGCGGACGTCGATGCGCGACTTCCCGATGTGCGAGGCCTGCGCCGCCGAGTACACCGACCCGCTCGACCGCCGCTACCACGCTCAGACGATCGCCTGCCCGGCATGCGGGCCGGCTTTGACGTTCGATGGCTCGGAGGAACGCCCGATCGAACGGGCGGTCGAGGCCCTCCGCGCGGGAGAGATCGTGGCGATAAAGGGGATCGGAGGGACGCACCTCGCCTGCGATGCCACGGACGAGGGCGCTGTCGGATTCCTCCGGGAGCGATTGGGGAGGCCGACCCAACCGTTCGCCCTGATGGCGAAGGACGAGGCGATGATAAACGGGTTCGCCCGGTTCGATCCCGACGAGCTCAGGCTCCTCCGCTCTCCCCAGCGTCCGATCGTCGTCCTTCGCAAGACGGGGGATTGGATCTGCGAGGGGATCGCACCTGGGCTTCACACCGTCGGGGTCATGCTCCCCTACACCGGGCTTCACCACCTCCTCTTCTCGGGATTCGACCGGCCGCTTGTGATGACGAGCGCCAATCTCCCGGACCGGCCGATGCTGATCGAGAATCAAGTGATCAAAGCGAGGCTCTCCGGGATCGCCGATCACTTCCTCCTCCACAATCGGAGGATCGTCGCGCGGTGCGACGATTCGGTGATCCGGAAAAGCGGCGGCCGATCCGTGTTCATCCGCCGTTCTCGCGGGTACGTCCCGCAGGGGTTGATCGTCGACCTCGGGGATGAGCCGATCCTCGCCCTCGGCCCGGAGACCGGCCTGACGTTCTCCCTGTACGCGGACGGCCGGATCACCCCGTCGCAGCATATCGGATCGGTCGACAACCTGGAGACCTACGGTTTTTTGCAGGAGGCGATCGATCACCTCAGCAATCTTCTCGGGATTCCCAAGCCGGGGATCGTGGCGTGCGATCTCCATCCCCGCTTCATCACGAGCCGGCTGGCGGTCGAGCTGGGGGAGAGGCTCTCGGCGCGGTTGGTCCGGGTCCAGCACCACATCGCCCACCTCCTCTCCGTGATGGTGGAGAAGGGGATCGGCGCTGCGGTCGGGATAGTCCTCGACGGCTACGGCTACGGCCTCGACGGCTCGGCATGGGGAGGGGAGATCATCGTGGCCTCCGGAGGGAAGATAGAGCGGGCCGGTTCCCTCGCCCCGGTCCGGCTCCCCGGCGGGGATCTCGCCGCCCGCTCCCCCCTCCGCTCGGCCGCCGCACTCCTCGCCGCCGGGGGGATGCCGATCGCCGAGATCGAGGAGGGGCTCAGCGAGAGGGGCCTCTCGGATGACGAAATCTCAACGATTCTCTTGCAGATCGAGCGGGGGATCAACGCACCGTTTACGACGAGCGCCGGCCGGTTCCTCGATGCTGTATCGGGGTGGCTCGGAATCTGCCGGGAGAGGATGTACGAGGGCGAGCCGGCGATGCGCCTCGAGGGGATCGCTGCCGGGGGGACCCCGGTCGAGCTCGACGTTCCGGTGAAAGTCCGCGACGGGTTTCGCGAGGTCGACACGATAAGTGCGTTCCTCGACATGGTCGAGCTCGCAGAGAAAAGGAGCGCAGCCGACGTCGCCGCGAGCGCGCAGGCGGCGCTGGCGACCGGGACAGCGGCCTGCGCGATCGCTGTGGCTAGGGAGAGGGGGATCGAGACGATCGCCTTCACCGGCGGTGTCGCCTACAACGACGCAATTGCTGGGCGGATCCGCCGGATGGTCGAGGCGGCCGGTCTTGAGTACATCACGAACGAGTCCGTCCCGTGCGGAGACGGGGGGATATCGGTCGGCCAGGCGGTCTTCGCGGGCGGCGGCTGGGAGGTCCTAGAAGCAGACCGGGCCGATGCAACACCCGGAGACGAAGAGGGCGAGGGCCGCAACAAGGAATAGAAGAAGGATAATCCTTTTCATCGTCAGCCGATTGTACCGGCCGGTTCAGCACTTATCACTTATCACCTGGAAGGAGGACGGGGGCGGATCCTTCCCGCCCCCGCGGGCACGAGAGAAGAGGAGTCCCTATGCGTAGGGAGGTGGTTTCCTTCTCGCTTGGTATCTACAGATGAAACGACGGATCGTTTCGGTTCTTCCGGGCTAGGGGGGCGTCGCTTCCCCATCGAGCCAGGTTGCGATCATCTCTTCCCATCCTTCCTGCGCTTCGGCGTCCGTCCCATGCTTCGTCTCATCGTCGTATCTCTCCTGCATGGCGGAGAGCCGATCGAGGATCTCCTCCGCTACGGAGTGGATCTTCTCTTCGAGGGCGGCCCTTGCCCGCTCGACGGTGTCGCTCCGGGCAGAGAGCCCGGCGAGTTCCGTTTCGAGCCTCCTCCGATAGACCTCGTTTAAGTCGAAGTGGGCCTGCTCGTGGCGGAGGATGCGATCGCTCGCTCGGCTGAGCAGAACCCAGGAGAGGGTCGGGTCCATCGTGTTGGTGACCGTGACCCCTTCAACCGTCCCGACCCAGCCGGAGCCTGCCTCAGAAGGACGCAGCACATAGCGCACGTGCCATTCGATCCGCATGTCGATCGCCGCTGCTTCGGAGAGTCGAGCCGCATTCGGCGGAGGTATACCGCGGAAGAGATCCCAACTCAGCGGGGAGCCGGCGCTCCAGGGGATCAAGTCCAGGGTGTCGGCGGATGCGGTGAAGGCAAGGATCAACAGTAGGGAAGCGATGGTGAGCCTGCGTGCCATGGATTCATCCCCCTCTCGGTTCTACGGATGGTACCCGCTCGGGTCGGGGTAGGCGAGCCTACCAGCCTCCCCCTCCCCCTCCGCCGAACCCTCCGCCGGAGAACCCTCCGCCGAACGAGCCGCCTCCCCATGCCGACCTCCCTTGGGCCGTGCGCGGGGCGGAGGCGAACGTCCGCTCCATCCCCGACGATAGGCGGATGAGCGAGAGGGCAAACAGGTCTCCGCGGAACCCCCCTCCCCCTCCGGCATACCACGTCGGCGGCTCGCGGAGGAGCCCCTCGAACTGCTTCGTCCAGATCCGCGTCAGGTTGAGGG
>CAZGRE010000028.1:0-17602 GCA_964528085.1 uncultured Thermotogae bacterium
TCCTTGGGTATGGGGGCCGCTCCTCGGCGCGGTGGGAGAGGACTCCATCGCCGTCTGCTGGGAGACGTCAAGGCCGGTCAGCATCGACCTTCACTATTCCCTCGCTCAGGTCTACGACGCGGCGAAGACCTGGCAGGAGACGCTCACGTTCGACCGGCACGAGGGGCACGGCGAGGTCTGGCTCCGCGACCTCACCCCTGGCGAGGTCTACCGGTATCAGCTCGTCGCGTTCGAGGGAGACGCCGTCTACCCGAGCAAGATCGGGACGTTTCGGACATCGAGCGACGGTTTGCGCTCGTTCAGCTTCGCTGTCTATGGGGAGACGCGCTCGTTCCCCGACCGGCACAAGCTGGTGGCGGGGACGATCGCCCGGGTCGAACCGGCTGCCGCGTTCGTCGTGCACGTCGGCGGGATCGTCGAATCCCCCACCCCCGAGCGGTTCCGGAACTTCTTCTGGGCGATCGACGAGCTCGGCCGCGAGCATCCGTATCTCCCCGTGGTCGACGAACGGACGGCGGACGCTGACCTATATTACGAGGCGTTCGCCCTCCCTCCCGGAGGGGGGAGAGCGGACGAGGAGTGGTGGTCGTTCGACTACGGGAAGGTCCACATGATCGGCCTCGACTCCTCGGGCATCGCGGAGGAAGACCACGAACGAGCAAGCGAACAGCTCGCTTGGCTCCGGCAGGACCTCACCCAAGCAGAGGGGAGGATGATCGTCGTCCTCCTGTCCTCGCCGCTCTACAGCTCCCTCTATCCGGCGGGAGAAGACGAGCGGCTCATCTCCCTCCTCGAGCCGCTCTTCATCGCATCCGGGGTCAAGACGGTGATAAGCGGGGGGATCAGCGGATACGAGCACATATACGCGAATGGAATTCATTATGTCACGACGGGAGGAGGGGGGGCTCCCCCGACGGGAGCCCTCAACCCGCCCCCTTCCGGGGAGGTCTTCCGGAGGGTCGGCCTCCTCCACTATCTGCGGGTCACGGTAGCGGATTATGCGATGCGCGTCGAGGCAATCCCGGTGGGAACGATCGAAGGCGATGCGATCAGGCTCACCCCAACCGGGAACCCCATCGATGCGTTCGTCGTAACGATGGGGGATTAGCATAAAGGGGAAATCAGCGGATTCTCACGCTGGTCGGGACGCCCGGATTTGAACCGGGGACCTCTTGCGCCCCATGCAAGCACGCTACCAGGCTGCGCCACGTCCCGGGCTTATTATATAGTATCAACGCCCACCCGCTAAGACAACCGCCCGTGCCGAGGCGAGATCAAAGGAGGCTTTCGATATCCTCGGCGGTCAGGCTCCTTGGGTAGCCGTCGAACCGAATGTAGCCGTCCCGATCGATCAAGATCGTGTGTGGTATCCCCACAACCCCGTAGAGTTTCTTCACCGCCCGCGCCTCGGGGAGCGACCCCCACAGGATGCCACCGCTCGGAAGCCCGAGCTCCTCCATCCCCTTGCGGATATCATCGGCCGATCCATCGAGGCTGACCACGAGGAGGACGACCCCTTGATCGGCGTAGCGCTCGTAGAGCCGGTGGACGGCCGGGAAGGTCACCGTACACGGATGGCACCAGCTCGCCCAAAAATCGAGGATGACGACGCTCCCCCGGAACGCGGAGAGGGTGACAACCTCCCCGTCTAGATTCACAAGCGAAAAGTCGGGGGCGGGTTCAGGCCCCCTCTCCCCTTGGAAGAGGACAACGGCGAGAATCGCGACAGCACCGATCAAGACAAGAATACCAGCGTTCTTCACTGTTACACCTCAAGAGGATAATGAGCGGGAGTGTACCCCTATTCCCACGATCGGACAACGGAAAGGCTACCTCGCCTCTGTCTTATCGAGGATGTGCTCCTCAAGGCTGAGGGCCTCGGCCGCAGACGCCAGCTCCCGCCTGAGATAGACCTCGACCGCCCGATTCAGCTCTTCGACGATCGAACGATCGTTCACCGCAGCGAGGAGGGCGAGGCCTTCGAGCATAACCGCATCCAGGACCTTCTCTTCGCGGAGTTCCATCGATCCCTCCCCACGGCCGATGACCACTAGATTCATAGCGTAAACCTCTTGACCCCGTCAAGTGCCGCCTGTCCACAGATCGATCCGCTCGCCGTAGGGGAGAATCACCGTCCCGTTCGCCATTTTCTCGATTGCGAGCATTTTTCATTGGATTTTCAATACAGCTAGAAAAGGGGAGTCTGAAACGGGGATGGAACTTCGTCACCCTGTCAGCGAACCAACAAAAATATAGGCTATGTATAACCGAAAATAGCGTAACCTTTGTCCCGAGGGGAGGGGCCAGTATAATCGGTCGGATTTAGGAATACAGGAATACAAATACAAAGGAGGAGCCCAGATGGTCGCTTCGGTCGGCGGTTTCGCCCGCTCTGTCGTCGCCGCCTACCGGAGACTCTCCGGGTTTGAGGCGACTGAGACGATCCGCGGCGGCGCGTTCGAGATAAAGGGACGTGTCAGGTTCTTAAGACCAGAACGGGTCAGCGTGGAATACTCGATCTACCGGGATCCGATCGAGCAGCTCGACGAGGCGCTGACAGCGGCGAGGGAGTTCACCGGCGACGAGCTGCTCGGGATGTGGATAGCCTACGACGGCCACCAGACGTGGATCTACGACCCGAAGACGAACGTAGCGATCAAAAAACCGTGGCGGGCGCTCTTCGAGCCGCTCCCCGGAATCGACTCGATCGCTGAGATCGGCTTCCTCGACTGGCTGACGCAGGGGTTCCTCCTCCGCGACGCCGGGATGGAGGTGATGGCCGGGAGGAAGGCGCGGGTGATCGGGCTGAAGCCGAAGCGGCCGTACCGTTCGCAGCTTTTGTTGAGCGTCTCATTCCCGATCCTCCGGGGGAGCGTGGGATTCGACGAGGAGACCCTCTTCCCCCTTCGGATCACGTTCTTCCCCTCGCGCGGCTCGGCCCTCTTCCCCCTCCTCGGGCCGGACAGGCCGATCACTATCGAATACAATGATCTTCGCCTGGAGCCTCCTGAACCTGAGGCGTTCAACTTCTCTCCCCCTGACGACGCCCGCGTCTTCGTAGAGGAGCCGATCGATCGGGATAGACCGATCGACCGGCTCCCGTTCCCCCTCGCGATCGATCCGATCCTCAACAGGGGGTTCCAGATCCTCGAAGGGGGGACGTCTGCGGTCGACGAAAAGAACGAGAAAGGATATTGCACCATCATCTTCGCCCGGAAGGATGGGGACCAGACCCCGCTTTTGACGCTGCGCGCCGGGAACTACCTGTCGCGGAACATGAGCCGAAGGAAGCGGCTGATCGGGGAGAAAGGCGAGAATATCGAGCTCTCCGGCCGACCGGCCCGCCTCCTCGACCGCCGCTCGTTGTGGGATTACGCCCTGCAGGACGGAGAGACCCATCCGTTATCCGAAGTCTCCTGGGAGAGGGACGGCCTCTTCCTATTCCTGATCGGCGACGGGATAGAAAAGGAGGAGCTGATCTCACTCGCCGATGCCCTTGACATCGAACCCAGCTCGTAAGACCCTTACTTTAGGATGTCAACCGACCCACGTCAAGAGATCGAACGCCTCCGCGCTGAGATCGAGCGGCACGATTATCTCTACCACGTCCTAAACCGCCCTGAGATCTCGGACGCCGAGTACGACCGGCTGTTCCGCAGGCTCGTCGAGCTGGAGGAGGAGCATCCCGAGCTCGTCAGCCCCGACTCACCGACCCAGCGGGTCGGGGCCCCGCCGGCAGAGGGGTTCGCCCCCGTCCCCCATTCGGTCCCGATGCTCAGCCTGGCGAACGCGTTCGACGAGGAGGAGATCCGCGACTTCGATCGGCGGTTGCGCGAGATCCTAAACGTCGATCGCATCCGGTACGTCGCCGAACCGAAGCTCGACGGACTCTCGGTCGAGCTCGTTTACAGGGACGGGGCCTTCGTCCGCGGCTCGACGCGCGGCGACGGGCGGGTCGGCGAGGACGTGACGGCCAACCTGCGGACGGTCAGGAGCATCCCCCTCCGGCTCCGGACAGCCAACGGGGACCCCCCTCCCCTCCTCGAGGTGCGGGGTGAGGTGTACATCGAGAAGGAGGATTTCCGGGTCCTGAACGAGAGACGGGCGGAGGCCGGGCTGGCGCCGTTCGCCAACCCGCGCAACCTCGCAGCCGGTTCCCTCCGCCAGCTCGACCCGGCCGTCACCGCAGACCGACCGCTTAAGGCCTACTTCTACGACATAGGACGGACTGAGGGTATTTCGATCACCACACAGGCGGAGCTCCTCTCCATCCTCCCCCGACTCGGTTTGCGGGTCAACCCCCTCTACCGGGTCTGCGACGGGGTCGACAAGGCTATCGCCTTCTATCAGGAGCTGCAAGAGGAGCGCGACCGGCTCCCGTACGAGACGGACGGGGTCGTCATCAAGCTCGACGACTTCGCCTCCCGCCGGCTCGCCGGCGAGGTCAGCCGGAGCCCGCGGTGGGCGATCGCCGCGAAGTTCCCGGCCGAGGAGGGGATCACCCGCCTGATCGACATCGAGGTCAGCGTCGGACGGACGGGGGTCCTAACACCGGTAGCGATCCTCGAACCGGCCCGCGTCCGCGGGGTGGAGATCACGAGCGCCACCCTTCACAACGCCGACGAGATCGAACGCAAGGGGATCAAGATCGGGGACTACGTAATCGTCAGGCGCGCCGGGGACGTCATCCCTCAGGTCGTCCGCCCCCTCCCGGAACGGCGCACAGGCAAGGAGCGCGAATTCCGCATGCCGCGGAAATGCCCAGCATGCGGCTCGGAGGTCGTCCGGCTCGAGGGGGAGGTGGCGCACCGCTGCTTGAACGCCTCCTGCCCGGCGCGGATCAAACAGTCGATCCTCCATTTCGCATCGAAGGACGGGTTCGACATCGACGGTCTAGGGGAGAAGGCGGTCGACCAGCTCGTCGACAAGGGGATCGTCACCCGCCTCGGCGACCTGTTCCGCCTCGACCGGGAGAGGCTCATCCCGCTCGAGCGGTTCGGCGAAAAGTCGGCGGAGAACCTCCTCTCATCGTTGGAGGCGGCGAAATCCCCGACCCTTTCCCGTTTCCTCTTCGCGCTCGGGATCCCCGGCGTCGGATCACACATCGCCGAGGTCCTCGCTACCAGGTTCGACACCCTTGAGCGGGTGATGGACGCAACGCTCGATGAGCTGACCGCCGTCCCGGAGATCGGGCCGCAGACCGCTGAGGCGATAACCAGGTTCTTCGCCAATCCGGAGAACGAAATGACGATCAGAGACCTCCTCGCCGCCGGGCTGACGATCAGGCCGGCTCATCCCACCGGGAGGGGGCCGCTCGAAGGGAAGAGGTTCGTCCTTACCGGGGCGCTCGACTCGATGACCAGGAGCGAGGCGAGCGCGCGGATAAAGGAGCGCGGCGGGCAGGTGTCGAGCTCGGTCAGCAGGAACGCGGATTTCGTGGTGGTCGGAAGGGATCCGGGAGCGAAGGCGGAAAGGGCAAGGGAACTCGGCGTAACGACCCTCACGGAGGAGGAGTTCCTCCGCCTGCTGGGCGATGGCTGAGGGGACGCTCCTCGACCTATCGTTCGCGGAGCTGAAAGAGAGGATCGACTCCCTCTCCCTTCCGCCTTATCGCGCAGCGCAGATCTGGCATGCCGTATACCGCGAGCTCTTGCCCTCTTACGATGAGATGACGACCCTCCCCCGCCGGCTCAGGTCGGCCCTGTCCGAGGCGATCCCCTTCCCGGCGGTGGACGGGATCTCCACGGCAGCGAGCGAGGACGCCCTGACGCGGAAGAGGCTGTTCCGCCTTCACGACGGGGAGACGATCGAGACGGTCGAGATGGTGTACCCCGACCGGGGGACGATCTGCGTATCGACCCAGGTCGGCTGCTCGATCGGCTGCCCGTTCTGCGCCACCGGGAAGGGTGGATTCGTCCGGGACCTCACGTGTGGGGAGATCGTCGCCCAGGTCCTGACCGGTGCACGGAGCCTGAAAGAGGAGGGGAGGCGGCTTACGAACGTCGTCTACATGGGGATGGGGGAGCCGTTTCTGAACTACGAGCGCACGATGAAGTCGATCCGGATATTAAACGACAAGGGAGGGTTCGGGCTCGGAGCGCGCGGGTTCACCGTCTCGACGGCGGGGATCGTCCCCGGAATCGAGCGGTTCTCGGCCGAAGGTATCCAGGCCAACCTCGCCGTCTCCCTTCACGCCGGAAACGACGAGCTCCGCGATCGCCTCGTCCCGATCAACCGAAGATACCCCCTCGCCGAGCTGATCGAGGTCTGCTCCGGGTACATCGAGCGGACGCATCGGCGGATAACGTTTGAGATCGCGCTGATCGATGGGGTGAACGATTCGATCGCCAGCGCGCGGGAGGTGGCCTCGCTGATCCGCGGGCTCTTAGCGCACGTCAACCTGATCCCGCTCAATCCCATCCCGGATTCGCCCCTGAAGCGGAGTAGCGACCGGCGGGTGAAGAACTTTGCAAAGGCGCTCGAAGAAGCCGGTATCCCGGTCACGATCCGGGATAGCCGCGGCGTGGAGATCCAAGCCGGCTGCGGCCAGCTCCGGCGGAAGATTAATCGCGCAACAGGCCGCGATAGAACTCGAGGGCCCGCTCCCCCCACCCTCCGGTGATCTTCTCCATCCCTTCCTTCACAAGCTGGCGGGCCCGCTCGCGGCTTATCTTCATGATCCTGCCGACCTCGGCCAGACTGTAGGGGAAGCCGTCCTCTATCCCGTAGTGAAGCCTGATCGCCGCCGCCTGCCGCGGAGGTATCCTCCCGAGGACCTTCTCCAGCTCGTCGCGGAAGAGGAGGCGGAGCGCCTCGTGCTCGGGGGAGAGCCCCCCCTCATCAGGGATCCGATCCTCGAGCGTCTCCTCCCCGTCCTCTCCGATCACCTGATCGAGGGAGACGATCTCGTTCACCTGCGTCTCGATCCGGCGGAGGCGGTCGACCGAGATCCCGACCGCCTCGGTCACCTCCCCTTCATCGACGAGCCCCTCCTCAGCGAGGGTGCGCATCTGCGCCAACCGGCGGACGGCGCGGAGCAGGTAGTCAGGGATCCTGATCATCCGCGAATAGCTGTTTATCGCAGTGAGGATCGCCCGCCGGATCCACCAAGTGGCGTATGTGCTCAACCGGTAGCCGCGCTCCGGGTCGAACCGATCGATCGCCTCGATCAGCCCGATGTTCCCTTCCTGGATCAGGTCGACCAGCGGCAGGCCGACGTCGACGTACTCCTGGGCGATCTTGACGACGAGGCGGAGGTTGGAGACGATCAACCTCTCCCTCGCACCGTCGACCCCGTCGTTCATCGCCCGGGCGAGGGACCGCTCCTCGTCCGCGGCGAGGAGGGGGAAGCGCGATATCTCGCGGAAGTAGATCTGAAGGATGGAAGGGAGGGAGGAATAGTCCTCCTCGATCTGCGGTCTCCCCTCGTGCTCTACGTCCATCGTCCCACCTTCCGCGGTACTTTACGTGAGCCGGCTCACCTCATTCAAGTCCCCCCACGGAGCCTCTGGAAAATCAGGGGAGACGACGGCGAGGACGTCGAGTGCCTTCACCCTCGCCCCGACCCCCAGCACTCCGGCGAGGCTGGGGAGAGTACGCCCGTCGTCGCCGGAGACGAGCTCCTTGACGTACAGGCCTCCGTCCGTGACGAACTCCGCCTCGGCGTGGGTCGGATCGAGCAGCCTCCCCTCGGCGGAATGGAGCCTCCGTCGCCGGACGAGATCGGAACGACGATGCGCCACACGGTGCGGCGTACGCTGTTCGATCTCGCCGACGAGGGAGGAGAGGGCAAGGCTGAGATCCTCCTCGCTCACCGGCCCATCGAACTCGATTCTAGCGCGGTAGCGCTTCGTCGCCCTCGTCTCCTTTACCGCCGCCACGAGCGAGCGATCTGCGAACGAAAGGGAGGAGACCTCGACCTTCCCCGCTGCACCCCGATTCACCGCCTCCCTGAGGGAAGATAGATCGAGGGAGCGGATCCGTGGCGACATTAGCTCCAAGACGAACGGCCTACCCTCGCCGAGCATCCGCGCGTCGATGTCCTCGCGCCCGGCCCCGTGCAGCCGGAACGACCCAGCGCGGGCAGCATCGACGAGCGGCGGGGAGATCAGCTCTTCGACCGACTCGGGATACTGCTTCCCCGTGAAGTTGCACGCCTCGCATCCCCGGCCGCGGCACCGCCGGCACGGCCACTTCGTCTGCGGTATCCCCCGAATCAGCTTCCGATAGCGCCCGTAGATGTACAGAGAAGCGATCCGAAGCGAGATCTCCCCTCTTCCAAGATCGATCAGAAACGAGAGATGGGGGTCTGCGAAGTCGACGGTCACCCCGCCGATCAACCCTTCGAACCTCTTCCCCACCTCGCGGTTGAATGCATGCTTCAACGACTCCTCGGCCCCGGTGGGGAAGCGCTCGGCGAACATACCCTCCATCGCGCTCAGCCGCGGGCTCAACCTGACACCGAATAGATACGTGCAAAACTCGATCCCTCTAGCCGAGGAAGCGGCCCGCTCGGCCCAATCGCCCGTCTCCTCGAACAGGCCGCCGCAGACCCAGCAGGGACCCTCTCCCCCTCTCTCCCCTTCCATCGCAATGACGGTCCGGATAGCGCGGCCGCGCTCGGCGTTGGCGAGCCCGCTTCCCAGCCGGCCGAACGCCCGGCCGAGGCATTCATCACATATCGGCCCGGCGCGGAGGATCCTCCGCGCATACTCGAGGATATCGACCTTGTCGCTCATCCGACCTCCGCTCACACGCCTCCACCGCAAATAGACGACCCTTCGATCTTCCCGGATCGGGCCAAGATCATCCAGTCGGAGACAAGCCGACCGTTGCGCAAGTCTCTCGTTGCAGCTAGGATCGAATACCCTAATAAGCGCGAGTTGATCCGAGAGTGAACGGAGGGGCCGGTTCGATCTACGCATCCCTTGCCGTATTGATGGGGACCTACGCCGCGATCTCGATTGTAAGGAGACACCGGACCATCGCTGCGATCGCCGGAGCGACGGGGATGATCATCGTCGGAACGGGGTTCTCCTTCTACAAGCTCTCCGAGGTGATCCGTGCCGTCGACTTCGATGCTGTGGCGACCATCCTCGGAATGATGATCATCGCAAACCTGTTTGAAAAGACGGGTCTCCTCCAATACGCGGCGATCAAAGGGGCGAAGTTGGCGCGAGGGAAGCCGTCCCTCCTCTTCATCTACCTTTCTCTCTCGATCTTCGCTGTATCGATGATATTCGACAATACGACGACGATCCTGATCGCAATCCCCCTGACCGTATCGCTCACCGACATCCTCGGGATACCCGCCCTCCCGTTCCTCATCGGAGGGGTGCTCGTCGCGCAGATCGGGGGTATGTCTACCCTGATCGGGAGCCCGGCGAACATCATCGTGGGATCGGCGGCCGGGTTCAGCTTCCGCTATTTCCTGAGCCATCTCGCACCGATCGGGATCATCGGGTGTGGGGCGGGGCTCGTCTCATCCCTCTTCCGCCGCGAATTCCGAGTACGGCCGTCGAACGTCGACCGCCTCCTCGCTATGGACGAGAGGGGAGCGATCACCGACCGGAGGGGGGGACGGCTCCTCCTCCTCGTCCTCGCTGGGACCATCCTCCTCTTCCTCGTCCATGACGAAATCGGCCTCTCCGCCGGAATCATCGCAATGATCGGGGCGGCAGCGGCCCTGCTGGCCGTCCGCCACGACTTCGATGCGACCCTCAAGGAGATCCGCTGGGATACCCTCCTCTTCTTCATATCGCTGTTCATCGTCGTCGGCGGGTTCAGGGAGAGCGGAGGGGTATCCGGGTTGAACACCTCCCTCGCCGGGTTGAGCGGGGAAGGGGTCTACCCCGTAGCCCTCTTTATCCTGTGGGGGAGCGCCCTTATCTCGAGCGTCATCGGCCCGGTTCCGCTTGCGATCGCGGCAGTCCCCATCCTCACGGGTATCGGAGCCCCCCTATCCTCACATCTTCTCCGGGCGCTCGTCGTCGGTCTCGGCGCCGGTGCCGTCTTCCTCCCGATCAGGGGGGAGAGAGGGGGGGAGCTCACCCGGTTGTTCCGCTCCATAGATACGCCGATTCCGGCCGGCCGCTGGATCAGAAGGGCCCTCCCGATCGGACTTTTCATCTGCGCAATCGGATCGCTCGCCCTCTACCTCCGCCTGCTGTAAGCTTTCAAGGATGAATGTCCGAATCGATTCGTGGCTCGAGCTGCTCGACGTCATGCAGTTCGGAGAACCGGGAAGGGGCGGGGTCTACATCGTTCAAGGGGAGAGGCTCGCCCTGATCGAGACCGGGACGGCCTCGTCTGCCCCGATGCTGACCGCCGCCCTCCGCGGCCGGAAGCTCGATTTCGTCTTCATCTCCCACGTCCATCTCGATCATGCCGGCTCGGCCGGACACATCGCGGCCGAGCATGAGGAGGCGAGGATCGTCGCTTCGCCGCGAGCGATCCCACATCTGATCGACCCGACGAGACTGATAGGTGCAGTGAGGGAGGCGAGTCCCGATCTCTTCCCCCTCTACGGGGAACCCCTCCCGATTCCAGAGGATCGCCTGTACGCGGCCGAAGACGGGGAGGGGTTCGACCTCGGGGGAGGGATCGTGATCGAGGTGGTGGATAGCCCCGGGCACGCCCCTCACCACATCTCGTTCTTCGAGCGATCGCACGGGTATCTGTTCGCCGGTGATGCCCTCGGAACGTATCGCCTCCCGGCCGATCTCCCCCTCACCGTCCCCCCGCGGTTCGACATCGATGCCGCCCTCGCCACGCTTGCGCGCTTCCGCCGCCTTAAATTGAAGCGGATCGGATTCACCCACTTCGGTCTGAGCGAGGAGAAACCCCGTGCACTCATAGACGCACACGAGAGGCGGATCGTCTCGTGGTTCGACCGGATCGAGAAGGAGCGGCAGGCCTGCTTAAGCGAAGAAGGGATCATCGCGAGGATCCTCAACGAGCCCGACTTTAGCGGGCTTTCCCGCATCGATTCGGCCTCTGTTTCGCTATGCGTCCGCGGTGCGCTCGCCACGCTCGAGGGAAGATGATCGCATCGGTCGCCATCCCCATCCCGATCGACCGGACGTTCGCCTACTCGGTCCCCGAAGGGCTGCAAGACGAGATCTCAGTCGGAAAGCGCGTCCGGATCCGGCTGAACGACCGGGAGAGATGGGGGATCGTGATCTCCCTATCAGAGGGGGAGGACGAACGGCTCGAGCCGATCATCTCCGTCCGGACCGAGCCCGCGTTCAGCCGCGAGGGGCTCGCCTTCTGCTCGTACGTATGCGAGCGGTACCTTGCCCCGCTCGGGATCCTCGTCAACCGGATCCTCCCCGACTCGGTGAGCCCGAGGAGGGAGAGGATCCTCACCCTCGCCGCCGGGCTGACCGACGTCACATCCTATATCGAGCGGACCTCGCGCCGGGCACCGAAACAGGCCTCCCTCCTCCGCGCGCTCCTCTCCTCGGATGGCCCGCAGAGCGAATCGGCCCTGCGTGCGAAGATCGGGCCGGTCCGGAAATCGATCGACCGGCTGATCGAGCTCGGGCTGATAAGGGAGGTCGAACCCGGGCCGATCCGGCAGCCATCCCGGCCGGAGGGATTCCCAGAGAGGGGGGCGGCCCTCCTGTTCGGAGAGGAAAGGATCGAGGTCTACGAGCGATTGGCCGGCTCCGCCCTCGGCGAGGGGAGGGGGGGGCTCCTCATCGCCCCCGAGATACTCGCAGCCGAGGGGTTATACCGATCCCTCTTAACCCGATTCAGCGGGAGGATCGCCCTTTATCACAGCGGCCTGTCCGAGGGGGAGAGGGGGAGGGTCTGGGAGGGGTCCCGCTCCGGCGAGACTACCCTGATCGTAGGGACGCGATCCGCCCTCTTCCTCCCGCTCGATCGGCCCGGGCTGATCATCGTCGACGAGGAACAGGACCGCTCCTACAAGCAGAGCGAGGCGATCCCCTACTACAACGGCCGGGATATCGCGCTCAAGCGGGGGGAGACCGGCCTCATCGTCCTTGGATCGGCCGCTCCGTCGATCGAGTCGTATCACGCGGCGAGAAGCGGAGAGATCGAGCTAATCCGGCTGCAGGACGAGTCGGCTTGTCGCAGCTGGCTGATAATCGATTACACCGGGGAGGAGGGGATCAGCCCCCGGTTGGCCGATGAGATCCGCTCGACGCTCGCAAATCGTAAGGGGGTCCTCATCGGTACAGGGAGGGCCGGGTACTACCCGACCGTCGTCTGCCGTACCTGCCGCCGCCCCCTCCGCTGCCGCCGGTGCGGGACGAACCTCACCTACTCGCCAACGAGCCCACGGCTGATCTGCCCATTCTGCGGGGCGAGCGAGCGGCCGCACTGCGAGCATTGCGGGGATACCCAGGTCGAGTTCATCGGAAGCGGGAGCGCGCGGATCGAAGCCGAGGTGAGGGAGCTCTTCCCCGGTGCGGCGGTCCTGCGGATCGATGCTGAATCGATCGGGAACAGACGGGACTACCGAGTCGTCCTCCGCGAGATCGAAGAGGCCGATATCGTGATCGGAACACCGATGATCGCCAAGGGACCGAGGATCCCAAACCTGGGCCTCGTCGCTTCGGTCGACATCGATCGGCTCCTCGCCATCCCCGACTTCCGCGCGAACGAACGCGCCTACCAATACCTGATCGGGCTCGCAACCAGGATGGAAGAAGGCCGCGTGATCGTGCAGACCGGCCGGCCCGACCATCCGGTCATCGTCGCTGCGAGTAAGGGGAATTATGAGGGGTTCTATAGGGTGGAGATAGAGGAACGGCGGGCCTTCTTCTATCCGCCGTTCTCTCACCTGGCGCGGATAACCCTCCCCGAGAGGGATCCGCGCAGGTGGCGTGCCGGGGTGGAGCGGATTACAAGAGACTGCGCCGAACTCCCGGTCGAGATCCTCGGCCCGGTCCCCCATCCGGGCCGGGGGGTGAACCTGATCCTCAAGGCCCGCTCCCGCGACATCCTCCGCCGGGCGTGCCTCGGGATCAAGCGGCTCGACATCGGCGCCCGGATCGACATCGACCCTTATCGCCTCTAAGCTGTGTGGATCTCGATGATGTCCCCGTCCTCGAGGACGTGGTCGGCGGGGACCTGCTGGCCGTCGAAGCGGCCGGACCCCCATATCCGGACGTACTTCAGCCTCTCCGTGAAGTCGCGGTGGACGGCGCGGACGGCGTCGATCACCGTGCTCCCAATCGGAAGGGTGTAAGGCTCAGTCAGATCCGGCTTCTTCCCCGGAAGCTTCGTGTAGATACGGATTATCCGAAGCGCTCTGAACACCGCCTCCCGCAGCCGGTCGAGCCCGATCCCTCCCGGCGGGCCGGTGAGGACCGAAGGGAACGGAAGATCGAAGTCGGCCCCTCCGCCGAGATCCCCCCGCGTCAGGACGATCAACGCCGGGATCTCCTTGAACCCCTCGTCCCCCTCCCTTCTCTCCTCGACGAGCTCGATGTGCCGCTCCTCGAGGAGGAAGAGGATCTCTTCGAGCGATTCATGGAGCGAGGAGGGATCGGTCGGGTCGAGGACGAGCAGGACGAGATCGGCCTCCCTGATCAGCGAGTAGACCCACCCCTCGGTGTATTGGAGGGTCACAGGGGGGAGGTCGACGAGCTGAATCCAAACATCGGCGTAGCGCATCATCCCTGGGATCGGGATGACCGTGGAGAAAGGGTATTCGGCGATCTCGGGCTTGGCGTTCGTCAGGGAAGCGAGGAGGGTCGACTTCCCGCTGTTCGGCGGACCGACGAGGACGCACTGCCCCGCCCCTTCCTTCGAGATGTGATCGTACCTGGACCGACGGGATTTCTTCGCCGCGGTCTGCACGTCGCGGAGCTTGGCGATCCGCCGCTTGATGTCGGCCTGCATCTTGTCCGTCCCCTTGTGCTTCGGGATGGTGGCGAGCATCTCCTCGAGGGCGGAGAGCCTCTCCTCCGGGGTCTTCGCCTGGCGGAAGCGCTCCCTCGCCTTCAGGAACTCGGGTGTCAGGTTTGCCGGCATCCCTCGCCTCCTTGCGCCGAACAGCAGGGCGGAACCTAGTCGTTGTGGGGGATCTCGATCGTGCTACCTCCGATGAACTCGCGCACGACGGCATCGCCGGGGATCAGCGCACGGTCGTTCACCTGCTTCAGCGTCAGCCCCTCGATCGAACCGAGGAGGCGGGAGACGCGGCGGTAGCGGATCTGGGCGTCGAGGAACGACGGGTACTCCTCCAGCTCCTCCTCCGCCGGCCAGATCCCTCCCTCGCCGATGAAGAACGGCTTCAGCGCCGGGAGGTCGAACGGCATCCCCCCGTTGATCGAAACGTCGGCCAGCCCCTTCAACGGGATGATCGAGAAGAGCTCGCCGGCCCGTACATAATGCCAGTGAAGGATCGTGGCGAGCGGGAGGTGGTTCCGGTGCTTCGCATCGCGCAGCGTCCGGCGGAGGAGGCGGACGTCCTCGAATTTGGTCAGCCTCCGGTCGCCCCGATCCCCTTGATAGAGGGGGATCATCGGGTTCGGCTCGTAGAGGGGGTTCATCGCCTCGATGTACAGGCGGAAGATCGACTCGGGATCGATCCCGGCGGTTATCGGGGGGTAGAACCCGTGTAGGCAGTCGAGAAGGAGGATCTGATCCCGATCGAGGCTCACCTCCTTCACCCCGATGCGGCGCCCCTCCTTGAAGCTGTAGACCGGCTTTTCGATCGTCTCCCCGGCGAGGAGGGCGTGGAGGTGCTCGTTCAGAAGCTGGATGTCGAGCGCCTCCGGTGTCTCGTAGTTGCGATCGTCGATCCAGTCGGTCGGATGCTCGATCAGCGACCAGAAGTAGTCGTCGAGGTTCAGCATCAGAAACCGAAGCCCGGCCCGCCTCAGCCTCGTCGTCAGCTTGACCGTCGTCGTCGTCTTCCCCGACGATGAGGGGCCGCTTATCCAGATCATCCGGATATGATCCCCTCTTTCGATCCGCTTCAGGACCTTCTCCGCCGCCCGGTCGAGCGCGGTCTCGTAGCGATCGAGCGCCTCGTCGATCAGCCCCTTGATCCGGCCGCTTTTCACGATCTCGTTCAGCCCCTCGACCGTGTCGCAGTCGCGGGCGTGATTCCAAGCGATGTACTCCTCGAGCTCCTCGACCGGGTAGCCGTTCCCCACGAACTGGTCCTCGCGGATCGCCCCCTCCCTGACCCAGTGGTGCCCCCAACGGAAGCAGGTGTAGGCGTCGGCGACCGTCGTGAACCCGTTACTCTGAAGGACGTGGACGACGACGTCCTGAATCTCCTCCACCGTCGGCGGAAAGTTGGAGACGTGATGGCGCGGATCGCCGTTCAGGCAGACGACGACGAGATCGGAGAGGAACTCCGCGATCCCCTCGTCCGTCCCACCGGCGGCGAAGATCCGATCGTTTATCCCGGGGAGGTAGTCCTGGGTGAATCCCCCGACCGAATCGGCCGCCCGCCGGATCGCGCGGACGATCCGGCCCTGATCGAACGTCACCAGAGCGTGGTTCCGCTTGCGGATCTTCGCGATCTTGTTGACTACGGGCATAGCCCGTAGATTATAGCGACCCTCACCTTCGATGCTAGAATCCGCCGGACTATGGGACGAGGGATCTCACTTTCCCTTCGCCGCCGCCTCCGTCCCGGCACGCGAGAGGCTGAGCCCTGCATCCTGGAGGAGGTCGAATATCTCCTCTGGCTTCCACTCTCTGCACCCATCGATCACGATCGCCTTCGGGTTGTCGAGGAGCCATTCATCGTGGAGCTCCTCGAGGGCCCGGAGGTAGTCGAGCGGGATCGAAGTCTCCTCCTTCCGGCCACGCTTGAGGATCCGCTCGTGGCAGACCTCGGCCGGGGTCCTAAGGTAGACGATCTTGTCCGGTTCGGTGCACCAGTTAGCCTCGAGCCAGTCCCAGAGCCGCGAGTAGAGCTGCCACTCCACCTCCGACATCAGGCCGGATTGGTGGCAGTTCTTCGCAAAGACGTAGCGATCGCAGTAGATCGACCGCTCGAGGACGACGTTCTGATGATCGGTCATCGCCAGGACCTCGGTCCACGTCTTCGCCCGCGTCGTGAACGCGGCGAGCTGGAACGTGAACGACCAGCGCTTCGGGTCCTTGTAGAACAGATCCAACAGGTTGGCGGCGAAATCCTTCTGCCACGAACCGACCGGCTCCTCGATGAAGTCGAACAGCCCGGATTCCGCGAGCCGCCGCCCGACCGTACTCTTCCCCGCTGCGATGTTCCCCTCGAATAGGATCATGGTCCGCTTTCCCCTCACACTCCCCTCCTTATCGGAGTTCGCACGCCCACCCGAACCCGGCCCGCTTCCATCGATGCAATAAGGAATGGATCCGCCTTTCGGCACGGGGGATCCACCCGGATCTATCCATCATACCACTGAGCGGGCGTCGGCCGAAATCGGAAAAGATCGGGGCCCTCCCCGAAACGGCTCATCGAATCGGAATTCCGCGAGCGTCCGTTCGCAGGGTGTGACATAAGTCTTCGGGATCGCTGTCCGGATCGAGGAGCGGTTCGGTGTCCGAATCTGTAAAAAGACACCGGTCGGGAATAACGCGCCTGTGCGCGGCCCCATCGAGAGACGGAACGAGGCGCTTCGCGGGTAGCAAGCTCAGGCCAAGGGATCCTCCAACACCCGCAGAGGTCGGCTTACCGCTGCTCCCTTCCGGGCCTCACGGGGTTCACCGGCATGCGCCGCAGAGGGCTCAGCCGTCGACACCGCACACCCGTGGTCTGACCCTCGCGCCCCCTCCCTCCGGGAGCCATTCGGCTCCACGTAAGCGGGTTGTGGAAAACAGGGGACCGCTAGCCCCCCACCTAGCACAGGCGCTGGCGGAGGGGGCGGGATTTGAACCCGCGGTACCCAGAAGAGTACACCAGTTCTCCAAACTGGCGGATTCGGCCGCTCTCCCACCCCTCCGATGCGATTCTAGGAGACGGGATGCGGGAATTCAACCGCGGTTACCGGAATCGGACGGAAAAAGAGCAAGAGGCGCCCCGGACCGCAAGCCTGAGTCCCGAAGTTACCCCCTCAAGCCTCTTCCTGCGCTACCCCGAATGGGCCCAGTCATCACTCAGGTCCCTCCGGGCCGGGGCGCCGGTGGAAGTTGAGACCAAACTAGCAGATCGTTCACCCTTTGTCAAGTTTTAGATTGTAAAAGTTTGCCTAGTGCGGTCTACATGTCCGTTCGTAACTGGCTGTATGTCTATTGTCGACTTTTGTCACCGATAGTAAAGTGATCAATGGACCATGCCACGAAAGTACTATCGTATCGTATCGAAAGGGGACGCAGTCCGGCGGGCCCGGATCGTCATCGGTCTCACCGCCGCCGAGCTCGCAGCCGCCGTCGGGATCTCCCGGCCGATGCTCTCCGCGATCGAGAACGGAGCGGGGACGAGCGTGAAGACCGCCCACAAGATCGCCCACGCATTAGACCGGCCGTTCGAGGAGCTGTTCGAGATCACTGACGCCCGCTGATCCCTCTGTCGTCATCTCCCTGACTTTTCAGTATAATCCATGGATCGATCTCAAAGGAGGACCAGAAATGAAGAAGACCGCCATTTTGCTCGTCCTGTCCGCCGTCGCCGCCGGCCTCATCC
>CAZGRE010000029.1:0-17343 GCA_964528085.1 uncultured Thermotogae bacterium
GTTCAAACCGCTCGACCAGCTCAACGATTTCTCGTGGAACCGGCATCCCTACTCCGCCCTCTGAAGTTCTTTTCCCATTGCAGTTAGTACTTTATAACATTACACATTTCTAAACAAGGTGCTTTTCCGGGCGGCGGAGGTATCACCGCGATAGTGATTTTCGGCCTTGGGGTTCGTACCATTCCTTTTGGGGAATCATGAAGACCTATCTTGACTGTTTCCCGTGCTTCATGCGCCAGGCGCTCGAGGCGGCGCGGATGGCGACCGACGATCCGGCCGTTCAGCGGGAGGTGCTCGACCGGACGGCGGCGCTCCTCCCGACCGTCCCGTTGGAGACCACCCCGGTGTCCATAGGGCAGCTCGTCCACCGCGTTGTGCGGGAGGTGACAGGGAATCCCGATCCATACAAGGCGGTGAAGAAGGAGTCGAACGACCTCGGGCTTAGGCTCTACCCCGGTCTGAAGGCCCGGGTGGAGCGTTCGGAGGATCCGCTCCTCGCGGCGCTCGAGATCGCAGGCGCAGGGAATGTCATCGATTTCGGCGCGGAGCTCGCGGTAAGCCCCGACCGCTCGGTCGAGCGGATCGTGAACGACTCGTTGAACCAGGCGCTGCGGGAATCGCTGGATCGCGCCGCCTATGACGCGCTCAGGGATAGGCTTGCGGGTGTAGAGGAGATCCTCTACTTGGGTGACAATGCAGGGGAGATCGTATGCGACAGGATCCTGATCGAGGAGCTCGTCCGGCGGGGTAAGCGGGTCACGTTCGTGGTCCGTGGCTCGCCGATAATAAACGACGCTACCCTGGACGACGCGCGCTACGTCGGGTTGGACGAGGTCGCTGCCCTGATCACCAACGGATCGGACGCCGTCGGCACCACGCTTTCCGATTCCTCCCCTGAGTTCAGGGAGGTGTTCCGTACTGCGGAGCTGATCATCTCCAAGGGGCAGGGGAACTTCGAGGGGCTCTCCGATGTCCCTGGCCCGATCTTCTTCCTGTTCAAGGTAAAATGCCGGGTTGTCGCGCGGGAGACCGGGGCGGGGATGGGGACGTTGCTGTTGATGGAGCAGAGGGAGGTGGGCAAGTGATCGAGGAGAACGTAAAGAGGATCCTCGCAGAGCTTCCGGATGGGGTGATGCTCGTCGCGGCGGCGAAGACCCGCACCCCGGACGAGATCCGCCGTGCGGTCGCTGCCGGGGTGGGCACGATCGGGGAGAACTACGTGCAGGAGGCCGAGGATGCGGTATCCGTCCTCGGGCGGATCGCCTCCTGGCACATGATCGGCCGCCTGCAGAGAAACAAGGTGAAGCGAGCGGTGAGGATCTTCGATATGATCGAGACGGTCGACTCCATCGAGCTCGGGGAGAGGATCGATCGGGAGTGCGAAAGATTAGGAAAGGTGATCCCGGTCCTCGTCGAGGTGAACTCCGGCCGCGAACCGCAGAAGGCCGGTGTCTTCCCCGAGGATGCGGAAGACCTTGTGCGCGAGCTTGCGCGGCTCGAGCATCTTAAGGTGCAAGGGCTGATGACGATGGGGCCGCGGTTCGGGGATCCGGAGGAGGCGCGGCCCTACTTCAAGGAGACAAAGAGGCTGTTCGATAGGCTCTCCGGGCAGAAGCTCGAAAACGTCGAGATGCGGTATCTATCGATGGGGATGAGCAACACCTACAGGGTTGCGATCGAGGAGGGGGCGAACATGGTCCGGATCGGAAGCGCCATATTCGGCGAAAGGGAGGGGGAATGAGCGTCAATGTGAATCCACCGCCCGCGTCGGCGTTGGAGAAGGGGATCAAGGAGGCGATGGACCGGATAAGGAACCGGGTCGTCGTGTTCAGCGGGAAGGGTGGGGTGGGGAAGACGACGGTTGCAGTGAACCTCGCCTTCGCCCTGGCCAAGCGCGGAAAGTCTGTCGGGCTCCTCGACGCCGATATAACCGGGCCGAACGTCCCGCAGATGATCGGCTCGAAGGCGACACCGCAGGCCGAGGAAGGGAAGATCATCCCCCACGAGCGGGACGGCGTGAAGTTCGTCTCCCTCGCCTCGATGATCCCCCCGGGTACGCCGGTGATCTGGAGGGGTCCGCTCCGCTCCAAGGCGCTCGATCAGCTGATCGGGGAGGTCGCGTGGGGGGATCTCGATCTTTTGATCGGCGACCTCCCGCCCGGGACCGGGGACGAGGTCCTGACGATCACGAAGCGGACGGCCCCACAGCTTGCGATCGTCGTCACCACACCGCAGGAGGTCTCCCTGATCGACGCCCGTCGGGCGGCGAACATGGCGAAGAAGATGGAGGTTCCGAAGATCGGGATCGTGGAGAACATGTCAGGGCTGATCTGCCCTCACTGCGGGGGAGAGATCGATCTGTTTGGGAAGGGCGGAGGGGCGCGGATCGCCGCCGAGCTCGACCTTAAGTTCCTCGGTGAGGTTCCGATCGATCTCAAGGCGCGGATCGGTGGGGACGCAGGGGAGCCGATCGTCCTCTCCGACCCGGACTCCGAGATCTCGCAGGCGTTCTTTACGATCGCCGATGAGGTCTTGAAGACGCTCGGGGAGGATGAAGAATGAAGCTCGGGATCATCTCCGACACCCACGACAACATGCCAGCGATCGCCAGGGCGGTCGAGCTGTTCAACGCTGAGGGGGTGAACCTTGTGGTTCACGCCGGGGATTTTATCTCCCCGATAACGGCGAACGAGTTCGTGAGGCTCAGCGCTCCGTTTATCGGCGTCTTCGGGAATAACGATGGAGATAGGCTCTACCTCGTCGAGCGGTTTAAAGGGATCGGACGGATCTATCCCGATTACCACGAGTTTGAGTTCGCCGGTAAGAAGGGGGTGGTGATGCACGAGCCGAAGTTCATCGACTCCCTCGTCAAAAGCGGCGACTACGACCTTGTGGTCTACGGCCATACCCACGAGGTCGACATCCGGGAGGGGGAGACGGTGGTGGTCAATCCGGGCGAGGCGTGCGGCTGGCTGACCGGTAGATCTACGGTTGTGCTCCTCGACTCCGAAGAGATGGTACCCAGGCTCGTTGAACTATAGGAGGACGTATGGGAGTTATTTACGGTCCGGTCCCTTCGCGGCGGCTGGGGATGTCGCTTGGGGTCGACCCGATCCCACGGCTCATCTGCACGTTCGACTGCATCTACTGCCAGCTCGGGAGGAAACGGTACAAGGTAGCAGGACCGGAAGGGGTGACCGAGCCGTTCCCTAGCCCGGGGGAGATCGCGGACGGGGTCAGGGAGGCGCTCGCCAAGCACGAGCACATAGATTACATAACGTTCTCCGGCTCGGGCGAGCCTACGCTTAACCCGGGGCTGGGAGAGGCGGTGGAGCTTATCCGGCGGTTCACCGACGTTCCGCTCGCCCTGATCACCAATTCTTCCCTCCTCACCCGAGCTGACGTCTTCGACGCTGCTGCGAGCTTCGATCTGGTCCTCCCCTCCCTCGATGCCGGGGATCAGAGGACCTTTCTTAGGATCAATCGGCCGGCGTACGGGTTCGATATCGACGAGATCGCAGGGGCGATCGGGAGGCTCGCCCGGAAGATTCCGGTCTGGCTCGAGGTGATGTTCATCCGCTCGGAGCGGTACGGGTCGAACGCTGATGATGAGGCCGTATCAGCGATCATCGAGAAGGTGAGGGCGATTAAGCCCGCTGAGGTGGATCTGAACACCTGCGTCCGTCCCCCTGAGGAGCCGGTCGATCCGGTCTCTGTCGAGAGGCTAAACGAGATCCGTTCCCGGATGGAGGACGCCCTCCCCGGGATATCGATCGTCGTCGTCCCTAAACGCACTTCCTCCCGGTCTAAGCTGATACGCGAGGACGAGATCGAGGGAGAGATCCTCCGTATCCTCGCCGTCCGGCCGTGCACCACGGTCGATCTTTCCGATTCCCTCGGGATAAACCCGGCCGAGGTCGGGAAGTACCTCGCCCGGCTCGCGGAAGGGGGGAGGATCGAGCACCGCTTTCAGGATGGGCGGAGTTACTACGCAGCGAAGGAGGGATAGATGACTCGTATAACGATCATCTACGATAATCGGGCCGCTAGGGGCGACCTCTATCCAGGCTGGGGGTTTTCCGCTTTGGTCGAGAAGGAGGGGACGCGGCTTCTGTTCGATACCGGAGGGGATAAGATCGTCCTAGAACACAATGCCATAACCCTCGGGATCGACCTTGAACGGACCGAGTATCTATTCCTCTCTCACGAACACTGCGACCATATCGGCGCGCTCTCATCAGCCTTGCACAGCGGGCTGACCGTCGTATATCCTGCCTCCTTCTCCGCCGGGTTCAAGAAGAGGATCGCCGATGAGAAGCTGACCGCCGTTCCGGTGGAAGGACCGGTCGAGTTCCACCCCGGTTTCTCCTCCACCGGCGAGCTCGGGAGGGGGATCAAAGAGCAATCCCTGATCGTCTCTGGGGAGGACGGTCCGGCGTTGATCACCGGGTGCGCTCATCCGGGGATCGTCGAGATCGCGCGGGTCGCGACTGAGCTCGCCTCTCGGCCGTTCTCCCTCGTCCTCGGCGGGTTCCACCTGGGGAGCAAGGCAGATTCGGAAGTTGAGGCGATAGCCGAATCCCTCGAACTGCTCGGGGTGAAACGGGTCGCCCCTTGTCATTGTACCGGCGAGAAGGCGATGAAGGTCCTCAGTGGATCTTTCGGCTTCGACTACATCGAGGTTAAAGCGGGGACCACGGTTGAAATCTAAAAAGGGAGATTCCCATCGGCGATCAATGGAGGGGTGTAAGGTAGAATAGTATAGCGAAGTAGTGGCTGATGCTCCCCCCGAGGACGAACAGGTGCCAGATGGCGTGGTTATAGGGGAGCCTCTTCCAGCTGTAGAAGATGATCCCCACCATGTAGGCGAGCCCGCCGGCGGCGATGAGGATGAACCCCCCGAGAGGGATGCTCTCCAGAAGCCTGCGGAAAACGACGACCACCAACCATCCCATCCCGATGTAGGTGATTACGGAGAACCTGGTGAACCAGCCGCTGAACGCCACCTGGAACAGGATCCCGAGCAGGGCGAGCCCCCAAACGACCCCAAGGAGCAGAAATCCCTGCGAATCGTGCAGCCCTATGAGGAGGACCGGGGTGTACGTCCCGGCGATCAAAAGGTAGATCGAACAGTGGTCGATTATCCGGAACACCTGTTTCACTCGAGGGGGGCGCAGTCCGTGGTACAGGGTGGATGCAAGGTGCAGGAGGACCAGACTCACCCCGTAGATGGCGAAACTCGCGAGATGAATCGCTGTACCATCTTGTGCTCCCCGATGGAGAAGGATTCCGGTTCCGAGTGCGCTCAACAGCGCTCCGACGCCGTGTGTGACGCTGTTTGCGATCTCCTCACCGAGGGTGTATGCGGGAGGCTGAGCCTTCGTCTTCATTGCGACCGATGATAGTGGATGAGATGGCCGATCACATGGGGAGCCCCTCGATCATCTGAGGAGGAGCCACGTTCCGGCGAACATGATCAACATCCCGATGACGCGCGGCGGATCGAGAGGATGCTGCACCGCCCCGAGCCAACCGAAGTGATCGAGGATCGCCCCGAGGGTGAGTTGGGAGACGATGGCGAGGGTCAGCGTGCTCGCCAGGCCGAGCCGGGGGACGGCGTAGCTGACCGAGGCGATGATCGCGACCCCGATGAACCCGGCCCCCAGGACGTACCAGGGGACGTTCCGCCAGGCGATGAGGTTCCCCCCGCGCATGAAAAGGAGGATGATTCCGGCGAGGAAGAGCCCCCCGACGTGGACGATGAACACGCTCTCCATGATCCCCACCCTGTGGCCGAGGGCACCGGAGAAGAGGGTCTGCAGCCCGATCGCCATCCCTCCAGCGATGGCGACGACAACGGCAGGGAGGGCCTCTGACATAATAATCTCCTTTTTGTGATGAGAATCAGCCGGATGTTCCTCCATCGACGGCCTCGATCAGCCGGTAGACCGACCTCGCCCCCTCGGGGAAGAGGAGGAGGTGGCCGCGGGCCCCCTCCCCGTCGATCGACGGGAGGCGAGGCTCCCCCGCCTCGGTCCGCGAGAGGATGATCATGCTGTAAAGCCCGGCGATGTGGGGCTCGAGCTCGTCGAACAGCGCGGCCGTATCCCCGGCGGCGAGATGGCGGCGGATCTCACGGTAGCGCGCAGCCGGCCTCCTTTCCGATTCCTCGAGCCGCTTCGTCCCCCGTCCGCGCCGCTTCCCTCGCTCGATCAGGGCGGAGGCGAGGAGGTCGAACAGGTGCTCTGCCGCGCGGGCAAGCATGACGATCGTCTCCCGGTACCGAGCGGCGGTGAACGATAGGGCCGCATCGCGGGCCGTCTCGACGATGAACCGGTCTGCCTTCCCCTCCGTCTGTTCGATCAGGCGGCGGACGTACCCTTCAGGGTCGTGGGCGAGGATCGATCCGTCGTCGAGGGAGCGGGAGCCGTACTCGGTTACGTGTACGAACGGTAGGTTCAGGTTGAGCGAGTTCTTACCCGGGGCGAGGACCCCCTGGACGAGGAGCTCCCAGACGATCTCGCTCAGGGTGAGTGCGTCCCCCCGCGTATAACCCTCATCCCGACGACGGATCTCGTTCTCTATTGCATGAAGGTGCGTCTGCGGGGTCTTCCTCAGGATCTCGAATACGAGCGACCGCAGACTCTCCTTGTCCATCGAACCCCTCCGCTTCCGACTCCGTCGTTGGATCAGGATATCAGCTCCCCCTCGGGCCGGCAACAGGATCAGATCTCGACGAGCTCAAGGTCGTGCGCGGTCTCTATCCTACTTTCGGGGTGGAGGACGGCGACTGAGCGCTCCCCCCGGCCGTAAGCGGAGGAGGTGAACAGGGTCAGGCAGCGGCCGTCGAACATGTAGGTCTGTGCGTTCGGCTGGTGCGAGCGGACGAGGACCTTGATCCCGAGCCGGCCGGCGCACCGCTCGAAATAGGCGCGATCGTAAGATGGTCGAAGGGATATCCACCCCCTTTCTCCTTCCTCCCAGTCCCCCCATGTGATCGCCCTCCACTCCGCTGAACCGAGCTCGATCCGCTCGATCTCGTCGATCGCTTCAACATCAGGGAGCGCGCCGTGCAAGGAAAGGATCCCTGCGGGGTGGAAGGCGGCGAACGGGAGCCGGAGGAGAAGGTCGGACAACCTCTCCCTCTCTTCCGGGCCGAGCCGCTCCCAGAAGTCGGCCGGGGAGAACGGGAGGAGGCCGTACGCCTCGTGGTTTCCCATTAGAAGATGGACGGAGTCCTTGTGGTTGAGCTTCGTCTCGAGGATCAACTCAAGGTTCTCGGCCGAGTGGGGGCCGCGGTCGATTGCATCCCCGAGGAAGACGATCGTCGTATCCGGATCGAGGTATCGCTCGAATACCCGCTCGGTCGCATCGAGGTCACCGTGCGTATCCCCGACGAACACCACCCTCTGATCGATCGGAAGCCGGATCAACCTCCCCTGGGAGGAGACGATCGGTGAGATCTCATTTATGACCCGTTCGCTTAACATGTGGAGAAGATAGTCGCAGCTTACCCTCAGTTCAATCGAGCGTCGAGGTGCAGTTGGGGCACCGCCTCGCCTCGATCGGTATCTCCGTCTTGCAGAACGGGCACACCTTCGTCGTCGTGGCCGCCTCCGGGGCCGGTCTTTCCATCCTTATCGCCGTCCGGGCGAGGAGTAACATGACGAGCGCGACGATCAGGAAGGAGATCACGGTGTTGATGAACGCCCCGTAGTAGATCGCAGCCGCCCCTGCCTCTCGCGCTGCCGCCGCCGACTCGTACGTCACACCGGAGAGGTTGATGTACAGATCAGCGAAATCGACGTTCCTACCAGCTTTCCGATTATCGGCATGAGGAGATCGTTGATGAACGATTTCACCATCGTGGCGAACGCCGCCCCCATGATGAACGCGATCGCAATCTGGAGGAGGTTCCCTTTGGTGATGAACCCCTTGAACCCGTTTTTCATCCTTGCACCTCCGGCCTGCCAGTTCCGCTAGTGTAGCGGACTTTCGGATATCGATGAACCTGATCCCGTGCCTTTTTGGCGCCAACGTTTTCTGCATTACACGAAACCGCGGGGGTTTTGCGTATAATGGGCCCATGGCCACGCTGGACGACGTTGCACGCTTCCTTGGGTTGTCCAAACGTGCGGTTCGATCGCGCATAAACGCCCTGGGGGATATGTTGGATGGGTACCTGCAGCGCGGGGAGCGGAATCGGTTGATCTTCGCCGGTGAGGCGGTGGCGATCCTCCGGCGGCTCGAGGAGCTCCGCCAACAGGAGGGGATCCCGATCCGCCAGGCGGCCGATCGACTCCGCGGGGAGCTGTCGGAGAGGGGAGACCTCTACATCCTTCTCAAGCCCGAGGTCAAGTTGGCCCTCCTTCAGGAGGTCATCCGCGAGGCGTATCACGAGCGGGATCAGTGGCGGGAGTACGCCCTCGCCCTGCAGGCGGTCTTGCCCCCCGAGCTTAAATGGCTGACCGCCGTCGCCCCTCCGGTCGCCGACGACCGCCGGCTGAACTGACCGGCTACTCCCCTCCTCCCTCTGGGAGCGGCATCCGCGCCGGGAAGCGGGGGGCGACCTCGGCCGGGATCGGTATCGCTACCCTGTCCCCGTTCTTCAGCTCTGGGGTCGGCCTCCCCGCTTCTCCACGTACCTGATTGAGGAGGATGATCCCGCTTCCTCCCCTCAACCCCCGCCTCTCCACCACGGCCATACCGACCTGAGACCGACCGAGGCTGACCGCGCTCGTCACCCTCCCGATGACGACTCCGTTTTTATCGACGACCGTCGCCCCGGGTCGGACCGGCCTGGCCTCGGATTCGACGGTGAACCGGATGATCTCTCTCTCCCTGTTCAAATAGGACTTGAGGGCCTGCGATCTTCCGATGAAGAACGGCTTGTGCAGCTTGACGTACGAGGCGAACCCGGCTTCGAACGGGTCGATTCTGTGCGGCCCGGCGAGTTCGTGCCCGTACAGGGGAAGGCCGGCCTCGGTCCTGGTCGAGTCGCGCGCGGCAAGCCCGCACGGCTTGAGCCCCTCGGGCCCGCCGATCTCGATCAGCCGCTCCCACAGCCAGCGCGCATCCGCACCGGTCAGGTAGATCTCGTATCCGAGCGGCTCTCCCGTGTACCCCGTCCGGGCGATCAGCATCTGATGCCCGGCGGGGATCAGCTCGCAGAACTCGGTCCGCTTGAGCGAGGAGATGACCGGCGCGTTCTCCTCCCCGATCGCCTGCAGGAGGAGCTTGCGGCTCAACGGCCCCTGGAGGGCGATGTCGATCACCCCTCGTTCGTTCTTCAGGTCCCGCAGCCTGACGCGCGAGCGGATCCTCCGGCGCGGGATCTCCCGGTCGATCAGGTAACGGCCCTCGTTCACCCCGTTCAGCCAATCCCAGTCCTTCTTCTCGTTGACGGCGTTTACGACCATCAGATACCGATCGGCGGCGCGGCGGTAGATCATGACGTCGTCGATCACGTTTCCGTCGGGGTCGAGCAGGTACGCGTACTGGGATTCACCGTCGTTAAGGAAGGCGGCGTAGTTCGATGTGACGACGTTTAAGAACTCGGTCGCTCCCTCCCCCTCGATCTGGAATACCCCCATGTGACCGAGGTCGAACAGCCCGGCTGCCGTCCGGACCGCGCGGTGCTCCTCGAGTGCAGATGTGTACCAGAGGGGCATCTCCCAGCCGGCGAACGGCGCGAACCTCGCCTTGAGTCCCTCATGTATCGCGTAGAGAGGGGTGCGCTTCGCCTCCCCCTCCTCCTCTCTCCAGGAGAACTCCGTCCGGGACGGATCCCCATCCGATAGATCGAGGATCCCCTGGCCGATGAAGTACACCTTGTCGAGGACGAACCGCTCCGGATGCTCCTCCAATACGGAGGCGATCGGCCTTCCGGCCGCATCCGGCTCGGGCTGGGTTGTGAGCCACCCCCGAAGTTCGGATGGGAGCTCGTCGGCTGCCATCTCCTCGATCACCGCCGGGCCCTGCACCTTCCTGAAAAGGTCGTCGCGGTCGAACAGGATGTATCCGTCGGCGAGGCCGGTCAGCCACTCCGCCACTCGTCGTTTGTCCTTCTGCGGGACGAGGACGATGAGGTCTTCCTCCCCGAGAGCACCGACGGTGACCGCGGAGATGACCGATCCGTCCTCGTCGAACAGGTAGGTCGGACAAGGCTCCCCTTGGGGGAGGGAGAGGATGTCGGACGGGGTCGCCTCGTTCAGGAGGGCCCGCGCCCGGCCGCCTCGGACCCTGATGATTGCCCAGTCGGATCGATCGGCCGCTCGTTCCTCCCGCGGAGGGGCGATCCTTGGATCGATCCGATGGATGAGATCCCGCACCCTCCGCTTCCCCTCCGCAAGGACGGAGAGCGGGATCTTCCCGCGCGAAAGCTCGCCGTTCAGCCCGGGATATGAGAACGGGAGGATCCCCTTTATGAGGCGGGAGACGATCGAGGCGATCTCTTTCATGTCGTCCTCGTTCATCCCCCGCTGCGTCGCCCACGGGGTCCCGAGCCTGATCCCATGGGCGTCGGCCGCGCTCGTGTCCCCGGGGATCGTGTTCTTGTTGCAGACAATGCCGGCGAGGTCGAGGATCCGCGCCGCGATCTCACCCATCATCGTGAATCCGGTCTCGGACTTTAACCCCTTTAGGTCGACGACGAGGAGGTGGGTGTCGGTCCCCCCGTAGGCGAGGGTGATCCCGTTCTCGTTCAGCCCTCGGGCGAGGGCGGCGGCGTTTGCGACGATCCGCCTTTGAAGATCGGCGAACTCCGGCCTCTGGGCGAGCCTGAGCGCCACCGCGATGGCGGCGAACTTGTTGACGTGCGGCCCGCCCTGCTGACCCGGGAAGATCGCTGTGTCTATCCGGCTTGCGATCTCCGGATCGGTCGTCAGGATGACCGCCCCACGCGGCCCGCACAGGGTCTTGTGCGTGGTGAACGTGACGACGTGTGCATACCCGATCGGGTTTGGATAGACCCCGCCGATGATCATTCCTGCGGTATGGGCGACGTCGGCGAGGAGGATCGCGCCGACAGAATCGGCGATCTCCCTGAACTTGGCCCAATCCGGCCGCCACGGATACGAGGTGAACCCGCCGATGATCATCCGCGGCCGATGCTCCTCCGCGAGCTTTTGCATCCTCTCGTAGTCGATCCTCCCCGTCTTCCTGTCGACCGAATAGGAGACGATCCGATACCTCTTCCCGGTCACGTTGAACTCCGAGCCGTGCGTCAGGTGCCCCCCTTCGGTCAGGGCCATCCCCATCACCGTCTCCCCCGGCCGGACGAACGCCTCGTAGACGGCGAGGTTCGCCGCCGCCCCGGATAGGGGCTGGACGTTGGCGTGGATCCTCGATGCGGGGTACTCCTCGGTCGCGAAGGACTCGGCCACCCGCCGCGCTGCCAGCGACTCAACGAGGTCGGCGAACTCCGTCCCCTTGTAGAAGCGCCGGTCGGCGTAACGCCGGTAGTCGGCGAGTCGCTCGTCGATGTCGGCGAGCTGTTCCGGGGGGAGGGCCATCATCGCCCGCCGCGGGTACCCCTCGGCGTAGATGCTGGTGAACGGTGAGGCGAGCGCCTCGCGGACCGCCATCGGGGTCAGGCTCTCGGATGGTATCATGATGATCTTCTCCCGTTGGCGGCGTTCTTCCGCCGCGATCAGGGCCGCTGTCTGTGGATCGGCGTCGAGTAGACGCGGGGGAGGGAATGAATCGCTCATCTCGTCTCCTTCTTCCAGTGAAACGGTTCGGGGTGAAGTCTACGTGGAAGCTCGCGCCCTTTCCAGCATCCCTCGGCAAGGAGATAGAGCCCTCCGCTCAACAGGGAGTGCCCGCCGAGGATCACCGGGATCGGCGAGGCGAGTGCGGCTTCGGTGAACCCCTTCCACAGCCGGTCCTCGACCTCTCCCGGGCGGAGGAGGTCGCTCGCGAACCGGTCGGCGGGGGGCGGGAGAAGAACGCCAGCGGCGAGGAGGGGGCGCGTGTCGATCAGCGCCCCGTCGGCAGAGCGGGTGAGGCGGGAGAAGAACGTCGGGATCCCGTCGTCGCGGATGATCTGATGGATGAAGTATTCGTTATCGCCCGGGGATGAGCGCATCCCGCGTCCCTCGACGAACCCTGAGGTGCGGCACGCGACCGACCTCTCGAATCTCGACCATGTTCCCGGGTTGAGGCGTCCGACGATGATAAGGCGGGCCGAGCGATCGGCGAGCAAGCGGAGTACCCCCTCAAGATGGGGGTGGTCGATCCCCGCGGTGGAGATGAACGCACGCACCCTCTCCCCTCCCCGCGAGGTCTCGTTGAGGAGGATGATGTCGGTCGGGGTGTCGATATCGAAGTCGGCCTCCGCCGACCTTTCAAGGGAATAGCAGGGTATTCCCCCGTCGGCGAGCGCGAATCCGAGCGGGTTGTCGATCGGAGGAAGATCCAGCTCAAGGATCCCCTTCGCCCCTGCGATGGCGGCAAAATCGCAGGAATAGAAGTTGTTGAACACCGCCCCGGCCTTCTCCTCGTCGATGAACGAGAGGAGCCGCGCTATCCCCTCCTCGGGGAGGAGGAGGCCGCTTCCGCTTCCGAAATAGAGGATCCCGTCCAGATCCTCCTCGCGGACCAGCCGTTTCAGCTCGTCCCCGAGGTGGAACCGTCCTCCGGCCGGAGTGCGGATCTCCCCTCGTTCCATCCCGTTGAACGATTCTCCCTCTTCCGGTTCGGTGACGAGGATGATGCGGCTCAATCCAGCACGGCGGATATTCTCGATCAGATCGAGCGTCGCCGCCCGGCGGGCCTCTGTCACCAGGCGCTCCCCGTAGCTTTCTCCGAGCCCCTTGTGAAATATGAAAGCGGCGATCCGCTTCATCGGCATCCTCCCTCGGATAAGAACCGGAGGACCCGGATCGCCCCCGGCTTGGATAGCGGCCGGTTCTGGCTCCCGCAGCGGGGGGAGAGGATGCAGGCCGGGCAGCCATCCGTGCACGGGCATTCCGAGACGAGGGAGAGGGCGGCATTGATGAGGGAGGTGAATGAGCGGTAGAGACCTTCGGTGATCCCGGCTCCCCCTGCGAAGGCGTCGTAGAAGAGGATCGTCGGCAGCCCGGTATCAGGGTTGGACGGGGAGGAGACGCCGCCTACGTCCCCGACGTCGCAGAGGACGAGCAACGGGGCCATGGCGAGGAGGGCGTGCTCCGCCCCGTGGATCGCGCCGGGGATCTCCCCGGCATCTACCCCCGGGATCTCGCTTCGAAGCGAGATCCAGAAGACGTCGCTCTCGTACGTGTGGGGAGGAAGGTCGAGCTCTGAGAGGGAAACCGTCCGGTCGGCGTGGGTCGTTTTGTAGCCGATGACCCTCTCCGTCACCAGCCCCCTCCCGCAGGAAAGGGTGGCGGACTTAGAATCAAACGATTCCTTCGTCGAGAGAATATCAACATCCGATGTGACGAGGGCGTGCGTCTTGTAGGAGACCCCCTCTCTTCTCCCCTCCGCCGTCCCCAGGGAGAGGTCCAACCGTTCGATCACGTAGGTCTCCCCGCGATGGACGAGGACGGCCCCGGGATAGGCCTCCCGCCGGGCGCGGAGGGGGTCCATCGTCTCAATCAGCTCCCCGTCGCACGTGATCCGGACGGTCTGCCCGCTCAGGTCGTCGAGGGTGTACTCGGCATGCGCCCGCTTCAGCCCCCGGTAGATGTAACCGCGCGACGTCTTGGCGAGGACCTTCTCATCGCAGAGGGATGACGCGATCTCCCTCTCCTCCTCGTTCAGCTCCTCCTCCCGCAACGGCAGTTCGGAGGCCGCGCAGGCGAGCTGCCCGGCGCGTTGCCTCCTGTTCACCGTGGGGATGACAAGGCGCTCCCGGCCGCTTTTCAGGAAGAGGCCAGGATGGCGGAGGAAGTAACGATCGAGCGGGTCCTCGTAGGGGATGAATACGACGATCGATGGGGATCCCCCCCTCCCGACCCGACCCGCCTGTTGCCAAGCGGCGAGGGTGCTCCCCGGAAAGCCGACGAGGATCGCTGCGTCCAATCCGCCGATGTCGATCCCCGACTCGAGGGCGCTCGTGGAGACGATCCCCTTGATCCTCTGCGTGCGAAGTCCCTCTTCGAGGAGGCGCCGCTCTGCGGGGAGGTAACCGGCGCGATACGCCGCGATTCCATCCCCTCCGATCCTCTTAGCCGCCTTGGCGACCGATTCGGCCATCGTCCGGCTCCGGGTGAAGCAGATCGACTGTAACCCCCGCCTCGTGAGGAACGAGAGGATGCGTGCGGCCTGCACGGTGATCGACGTATCCGCCTCCCGCATCGGATCCCAGAATAGGAACGACTTCTCCCCTCGAGATGAGGCATCGTTCTCGATAAGGACGGCCTCCCTTCCGGTCAGCCTGAGGGCGAACTCGATCGGGTTGGCGATCCCAGCCGATGAGAGGATGAGCTGCGGAGAACCGCCGTAGTGTTCGACGATTCTAAGGAGGCGCTTCAGAAGGAGGGCGACGTTCGCCCCGAACACCCCCCGGTAGCGGTGGGCCTCATCGAGGACGATCGCCCTCAGGTTGGAGAAGATCCGGGCCCATTGATGATGCCAGGGGAGGTATTGATGGAGGGCGTAGACGTTGGTGAGGACGATCCGGGCGGTCCGCTTGATCCGCCCCCGCTGCCCGGCCGGCGTGTCCCCGTCGTAGGTATGGGAGAGAAGATCGATTCCGCAGGACTCCTCGATCGAGCGGAGCTTTTTGAGTTGGTCGTTGGCCAGGGCCTTCAGCGGGTAGACGTAGATCGCGCATCCCTCCTTGTCAGTGATGAGCCTCTCCAGGACGGGGATGTTGTACGAGAGCGTCTTCCCCGAGGCGGTCGGGGTGGTGATTATAAGATCCTTCCCCCTCCGGAAGGCTTCGATCGCCTCCGCCTGATGCCGATACAGCCGGATCCCCTCCTGTTCGAGGTAGGAGTTGATGAGCGGGTGGAGAGGGACTGATGCATATTCTGCCGAGGAGGGGGGGAGGGTTTCGATGTGGGTTATCTGCCCCCGATACCAATCCTGCCGGCGGAGGTCAGCTAGGAGTCGGGCCAGCATCGGCCCTCCCTTCTAGAAGGAGTGAAAGGAAGATGGCGAGGCTTACGATGTCCTGACGGTTGTGGGAGATGATCGGGGCCAGCACCGTTGGGTCCCCCGTCTCGAGGTAGGAGGCGTAATAGACGGGTACGAGACAGCTTGGGAGGTCCGGGCCCCTCCTTACGTTTAGGATCTGCTCCTCGATCGTCTTCAGCCTGAGGTCGGGGAGTATCTCCCCGTATCGCCGCCGGGAGTGGGGGAGGAGATCGACGTGGATCGGCTCCTCCGGGAAGGGTAGGCCATAGTAAAACGATCGTTCCCGCAACATGTGCCAGTCGAACCGCCTTCCGTTGTAGGAGACAAGCGCAGAGGTTCCGGCAAGCTCGTGAATGAACCTCTCAAGGAGCGATACCTCCCCTTCGAGCGAGGTTGCGAGATGTTGAGCGACCGTCAGGGATCCTTCCTCAATCCGTCCCGTCGCGATGAGGAAGATAGGAGCGTTCGCCAGTCCGAGCGTCTCCAGGTCGAAGAAGAGGATCCCTTCGCTATCTAGTAGGGCTAGCGATTGGAGGAAGAGATGATGGGAGGGGGGGAGCCAATCGGAGAGGGTGCGATAGACCGCAGCCGGGTCGAGCGCTTCCCCCCATTCCGCAATGAGTTCCTCCGCCCGCTTCCCGAACCGGGGATGAGAGGTGAGATCGGGGATCGAGGTGTATCCCTTCTCCCTCAGGCTCCGGGCGTAGTGGCTTCCGATCCCATAGAGGAGGCGGAGGTTCTGAAAGAGCGCCTCTCTGACCCTCTGGCGGGGCGGGAAGGATGGGCAGAACGGGAAGCGTTTACTTATCGTTACGACGGGATCATCTTGAGCGAGAAGGAGTTCTATTAACTCGCTCCTTCCTTGGATTACCCCGTCGTACGGCCGGCCCGCGGCAACTTCATCGATTCTCATCGGCGCAGCCGGTCTTTGGGGTTCAGCCCGGCTACCGGCGTATCTTTATCGCCTCCCGTTCACCCACGTAAGGGAGAAGGGCGAGCTTCCGTGCCCGGTTGATCTCGAGGGCGAGCTTCCGTTGATGTTTGGCGCAGAGATGAGTCGCCCGGCGCGGGAGGATCCTCCCGAGCCGATTCATGTACTGCTTTAGCTCTTCGGGCTTCTTATAGTCGAGCGTTATGTTCCGCTCGCAAACGCGGCATTTCCTTCTTCTCCTATCGAACATGGGTTAAAACGGGACCTCCTCATCGTTTGCCGGTTGTTCGCTCTTTTCAGGCGGAGATTTCACTTCCTCCGCGCGGGCGTTCGCTGGTCGTCCGCCGGCCGCATCCCTGTCGCCCCCGGATGGGAACCCTCCGAGGAACTGGACGTTCTGGGCGACTATCTCGAACCAGCGTACCTCGTTCCCTTCCTCGTCATTGAACGAATAGACGCGGAGCCTTCCTTCCACCGCCACCGAACGCCCTTTGCTCAGGTAGTTGGCGCAGCTCTCCGCCTGCGCTCCCCACACGACGATCGGGATGTACGCCGTCTCCTCCTGAAGCTGCCCTGAGCTGTCCTTGTATTGGCGGTTGATGGCGATCCGGAACTTGGCCCGCGCCGTTCCGCTTCCGGTATAGCTCAGCTCGGGATCCGCCGTCAGGTTTCCGATCAGAATGACCTTGTTCAGGCTGGCAGTAGACATCGATTCTCCTTCGGCTCAGTCGCGCTTCACGATCTGGTAGCGGAGGATCTCTTCGTCGATGTTCAGCCGGTCCTCCACGCTCTTCACCGATTCGGGCGCGAGGCGGAACTCGGCCAATCCGTAGAACCCTTCGCTGTAATGATCGATCTCGTAGGCGAGGACGCGCTTGCCCCACTCCTCGGTCCTGTCGATTTCGCCCCCATTGTCGACGATAAGGGAGTGGATCCGCTCGATCTTCGCGGAGCGGTCCTCGTCCGATAGATCGGGGCGAAGGACGTAGACGATCTCGTAATCCCTCACTCTGTCACCTCTCATTCTATCCTGAGCAAACTTTATCCCTGTCCCATTGGGAAGTCAAACGGCAAGGAGGCGCGGGCTCGAGCCCCTTCTGACTAGCCCGCTCTCTTCCTACGGATTTCGGGAGGGGAGCCCGAGCGGGGCATGCGTGGCCTCGATGGGGGACGATTGAACTTGACAAACGTCCCCTCTTTTCTTTATGAAAGTGAGATGGAAAATCTATGGATAATCCCACCGGCTTGAAAACCCGGCTCAGTTTACGGGTGCGATGGCCGAGAGGGGAACGAAAGGAGGGATGACGGTGAAGAAGGTACTGAGTGCGAAGTGGCTGTACTACCTG
>CAZGRE010000030.1:0-15102 GCA_964528085.1 uncultured Thermotogae bacterium
CCGCCGTCTTCCTCGTCATCGTCGACGGGAATCCGCGGACCCTATCGTTGAAGGAGATCCTAAACTCGTTCATCGACTTTCGCCGCGAGGTCGTCCGCCGGAGGACGGAGCACCGGCTCGACGTGGCGAGGAAGAGGGCGCACATCCTCGAGGGATACAAGACCGCGCTCGCCAACATCGAGCGGGTGATCGAAATCATCCGTTCGTGCAAGGACGCTCATACCGCGGGAGGGAAGCTCCAGGAGGAGCTCGCCCTCTCCGACGAACAGGTCGACGCGATCCTGAAGATGCGCCTCTCCCAGCTGACCTCCCTCGAGGGGGACAAGATCGAGGCGGAGTACGAGGAGAAGAAGAGGGCGATAACCGAATACGAGCGGATCCTCGGAAGCGAAATCCTCCTCGACGAGACGATCAAGCGCGAGCTCCGCGAGGTCGCGGAGAAGTACGCCGACGGGCGCCGGACGCTGATCACCGATGAGAGCGGAGACGTCGATTTCGCAGAGCTGATCCCGGATTACGACCTGATGGTCTCGATCACCCACCGCGGCTACGTCAACGCCCCGCGCGCACACGACTTCCGGAGCCAGGGGCGCGGGGGGAAGGGGGTGATCGGCCAGCGGACGAAGGAGGACGACTTCATCTGCGTCTCGAGCCTGGTGAATGCGCGCGACGAGGTCCTCCTGTTCACCGATCGCCGCCGCGTATTCCGCACCCAGGGGTACAAGCTCCCATCGATGAACCGGGACGCGGCCGGGAAGAACCTCCGGACCCTGATCGCGATGGATCAGGACGAGGTCGTCCGCTCGATCCTCCCGGTACCTAGCTTCGCAGAGGTCGGGGACGAGCTCTGCCTGATGGTGACGGCGAACGGGATCGTCAACAAGAACAGGCTCTCCGATTATGCCAACGTACACGTGAACGGGATCAACGCGATCAACGCCGACGAGGAGGACCGGCTCGTCGAGGTGATCACCGCCCTCGGCGGGGGGGACATCATCCTGGCGACGACGAACGGGAAGACGATCCGGTTCCGCGAGGCGGACGTCCGCCTGACGAAGCGGCCGTCTCGCGGGGTGATCGGGATCCGGCTCGAGGAGGGGGACCACGTCATCGGGATGACCGGGCTCGAGCGGGACATCACGATGGACAAGAAGCTTCTGATGGTGACGGAGCGGGGATACGGGAAGCGCGTCTCGCTCGACGACTTCCCCCTGCAAGGGCGCGGGGGGAAGGGGGTCCTCGGGATCAAGCTCGACCGGGATTCAGGGCCGCTCGTCTCGATCGGGATCGTCTCCGACCAGGACGAGATCATCATCACGACCGAGAAGAAGGTGATCCGGATCGTCGCCGGCGAGATCAGCTCCTACCGCCGCTACGCGCGTGGGGTGAGGCTGATCCAGCTCGACGAGGACGATCGGATCGTCTCAGTGATCCGGACGTAGGGGAACGTAGTGAAGCCGGAGATCATCGAACAGGTCAACAGGCTGAAGGAAGGAACGGATCATCTCATCCCTGAAGCCGATCTGATCGCCAAGCTGGAGAGATCCTACGAGGCAGGGGTCCCGCTCCGGATAAAGCTCGGGATCGATCCCTCCGCCCCACACCTGACCCTCGGCCATTCGGTCCCGCTCCGGAAAATGCGCCAGTTCCAGGACCTCGGCCACACCGGGGTCCTCGTCGTCGGTGACTTCACCCGCAGGATCGGGGATCCGACGGCACAATCGTCGACCCGGCCGTTGATGTCGGAGGAGGAGATCCGGGCGAACATGGAGACCTACACCGACCAGGCGTACAAGATCCTCGATCCGGAGAGGACCGAGGTGAGGTACAACTCCGAGTGGCTGGGGAGGCTCACCTTCGCCGACGTGATCGAGCTCACCTCGAAGTACACCGTCGCGCGTATGCTCGAGCGGGACGATTTCTCCAAGCGCTACGCCGAGAACCGGCCGATCAGCATCCTCGAGTTCCTCTATCCCCTGGCGCAGGCGTACGACTCGGTGGCGATCGAGGCCGACGTCGAGCTCGGCGGGGCCGATCAGCTGTTCAACCTCCTCGTCGGCCGCGACATCCAGCGGGAGTACGGTCAGGAGCCGCAGGTGGTGATGACCGTCCCCCTCCTGATCGGGATCGACGGTGAGAGGGCGATGAGCCAGACGACAGGGAACTACGTCGGGATCTCCGAGCCGCCGGGCGAGATGTTCGGCAAACTGATGTCGATCCCCGATTCCCTGATCGAGCCGTACTTCAAGTACTTGACCGACGTCGACATCGAGGAGGCCCGCAGGGAGATCGCGCGCTCCCCGCGCGACGCCAAGCGACGCCTCGCGATGGAGATCGTCGCCGCCTACCACGGGGCGGAGACGGCGGAGGCGGCGCGCGATGAGTTCGACCGGATCCACATCCACCACGAACGCCCGAGCGAGGTTGAGCGGATCGAGCTCGACCGCTCCCTCGTCAAAGAGGACGGTACGGTCTGGATCGTCGACCTCCTCGAGGCATCCGGGCTCGTCTCCAGCCGGGGTGAGGCGAAGCGGCTGATCCGTCAGGGAGGAGCGAGGGTGAACGGAGAGCGGATCACATCACAGGACGCCGACCTTCCATTCTCTCCGCCGCTCCTCGTCCAGGTCGGTAAGCGCTCGTTCGTCGAGATCGTCTGATCAGTCGACCACCAGGTTTTCAGAGAATCGGTCCGCGTCAGCGAGGAGGAACTCATCCGTCGTTGATAAGGCTCCGACCGGGCAGGCGTCGACACACTGGGCGCAGAACGTGCACCGCGCCACGTACATCCGGATCTTCTTCTCCTCGGGGAGGAACTCGATCACGTTCGCCGGGCAGACGCGGATGCAGAGCTGGCAGCCAATGCACTTCTCGCGATCGTAGGCGATCTTACCGCGCAGATCGCTCGGGACCGGGACCGGCGGGTTTATCTCCGCCTTCCCCGCCGCCACCTTCTTGAGGAGGGCGGTCACCGATCGCGGCATGTACTTCACCGGGAACGGGTTCGTCGCCGGCCGGGAAAACAGCTGCTTGAATAACGTTCCGATGATCAACTTATCCTCCTAAACGATCCGATCGAGCGCCAGAAGGAGCAGCCCGAGGAGGGATGCCCCTGTCACCGGGAGCCAGAAGAGCCGCGCCACCTGATCGACCTTCAACCTGGCGAACCCGACCCTGACCGTGATCACAGCGACGAAGATCACGGCGAAGACCTTGACGAGGTAGAACGCGACGTCGAGGAGGCTCCCTCCCCATCCGGTGAGGCCGAAGACCGCGGCAAGGCCGTACGGGAAGAAGAGGGCGACGATCAGCGATGCCATCACCACCATCTTTACCGCATCGGCAAGGTAGAACATCGCGAGGTTCCTCCCCGAGTATTCGGCGAGGAGCCCGCCGGCGATCTCGGTCTCCGCCTCGGGGATGTCGAACGGGATCTTCGTCAGCTCCGCCGGGGTGACGATGAACAGCGCCCCGAACAGGAGGGTAAGCCCGATCACCCCGAGCGGCCCGACCGCGCCCCAAAGCGGGTGAGCGGCGAGGATCGAGAGGGAGAATACCGGCTGGCCGGGTAGGAGGTACGACGCCCGCCAGGCGAGGGAGACGAGGGTGACGGCGAGCGGGAACTCGTAGGCCATCATCATCACCATCTCACGCTGCGCTCCGACCGTGGCGTACGGCGCGCCGGCGGCGAACCCGCCGACCATCATAGCGAGGGACGGGACGGCGAGGAGATAAAGTATCAGGATCAGATCGCCGTATCCGCCGAGGAGCGGTGCAAATCCTCCGAGCGGGATGTAGAACAGGAGCGTCGCCGAAGCGACGAGCGCCACGACCGGCATCAGGTTGTACAGCCAGGCGATAGCGTGATCCGGGACGATGTTCTCCTTAATCATCAGCTTGATAACGTCGAAGAACGGCTGGCGGAGCGGCGGCCCGATCCTCCCCTGCATCTGGGCGGCGAGCTTCCGATCGAACCCCTTGTAGACCATCCCGAGGAGAGCACCCCCGAACAGGACGATCACCCCCTGCCAGATCGAACCGACTAACGTAGCGGTCATCCGCACACCCTCCTTGTCTTCTCGCGCGACAGCCGGACGAGCTCCTCCTTGACCTTCAACGAAGGTTTGCCATCCCGATCGACGAGATGGACGCGATCCATGCAGCACATGCACGGATCGATCGACGCAGCGATGATCGGGATGTCTGCTATCTCATTCCCCATGAACTTCGGAACCCATGCCATCAGGTTGTTGTAGGTCGGGGCCTTCACCTTCCAGACGACCGGCTCCTCCACCCCTTCCTCGAGCCGGATGTAGTGGAATACCTCACCCCGCGGGGCCTCGTGCCGGCCGATCCCCTCCCCCTCCGCCTTCTTCAGCGCGGCGAGGAGGGCGGGTATCTTCGGGATCGACATCAGCTCCCCCTTCGGCATGTTCTCGAGGCAGTACTCGATGATCTCTATCGATTGGGCGACCTCGAGGAGGCGGACGATGATGTTGTCGTAGACGTCCCCGATCGGGGTCGTCCCGAAGTCCTCCGGTGTGATCGCCTTTATCTCCATGTCGGCGTAGGCGAGATAGGGCATATCCTGCCGGACGTCCTTCTTCACCCCTGAGGCGCGGGCGGTCGGTCCGACGGCGCACAGGGCGACGGCGTCGTCGTAGCTGAGGACCCCGACGTTCCTCGTCCGCATCTCGACCGACTTGTCGTGCAGGTAGGCGTCGATCATCTTGTTCAGCAGCCCCCGGTAGTAGCCGATCGCCTCGTAGGCGAGGTGGACCTTCTCCTCGGGGATGTCCCGGCGGACGCCGCTGAAGATCGGGATCGCGTAGTCGACCCGGTTCCCGGTCAGCTGCTCGAGGAGGTCCATCGACTTCTCGCGCACGTTCCACGTCAGATGGAGGAGGGTATCGAACCCGAGCTCGTGCGCCCCGACACCGGCCCACAACAGATGGGAATGGATCCGCTCCAGCTCCCCGATGATCGTCCTGATGTACTGAGCCCGGGGCGGGACCTCGATCCCGGCGGCGTTCTCCACCGCTTGGGTGAGGGCGAGCGGGTGGGAGATCGAGCAGATCCCGCATATCCGCTCGGCGAGGTAGAGGGTCTTGATCAGGTTCCGCTTCATCCCCATGTATTCGATACCCCGATGGGCGAACCCCGGCTTTATATCGACGCCGACGATCCTCTCCCCGTCGAGGTCGAACTGGAACCTGATCGGCTCCTTTAGCGCCGGATGGACCGGGCCGATCGGGACGCTGTAACAGGTCGCTCCTCCTCCGATCTGCAGGCTGATCGATTCGTTATTCATTGCGCGTCTCCCACTTAACCGTCCGTTTGACTTCCTTGGAGGTCTCCTCCTCCAGGTCCTTCCGCCAGGGATGTATCGTCGCATCCTCGGGGAGGAAGAGGTTCCGCCCGTCCGGTATACCATCGACCTGAACGCCAAAGAACTCGATCTTCTCCCGCTCGGCCGTCTGCGCCCCAGGGAGGAGATCGGTTATCGTCGGAAGCCGGAAGTCCCCCTTCGGGACGAGCGTGCGGATCGTGAACGTCACCTCGCCGAACCGCTCCCCCCATCCGGCGGCGAAGTGGTAGTTGAACGCCACCTCCTCGCCGAGATCGTCACCTGATATCACCGACAGATGGGGATTGAAGTTCCGACAGAGATGCCCGACCGCATCGTAGAGGATCTCGCGTTCGACCTCTATCCAGACGTCGTATACCGACCGCTCCTCTACGGTCCCCACCTTCCGCTCGATCGTCCTCTCAGCGAGGATCCGATCTCCGAACGCATCCCGGAATGAGGAGAGGATCCCTTCTGGCGTCATCCGCTCTTCACCCCCGATCTCTCCAGCGTCTCCAGCTTGGTCACCGCCTTGACCACCCCGTCGATGATCGCCTCCGGCCGCGGCGGGCAGCCGGGAACGTAGATATCGACCGGGATCACCTCGTCGATCGGGCCGGCAATGTTGTAAGAGTCGTAGAAGACCCCGCCCGACGTCCCGCATCCACCGACGACGACGACCGCCTTCGGATCAGGGGTCTGATCGTAAATCCGCTTTAAGCGGGAGAGCATCGGCTTGGTCACCGCTCCGGTGACGAGGAGGACGTCCGCATGCCGCGGCGTCCCGGTCAGCATGATCCCGAACCGCTCCACATCATAGCGCGGGGTCAATGCAGCGACGATCTCGATGTCGCAGCCGTTGCAGGATCCCGTCGCCACGTGGAAGACCCACAACGCCCGTTTGAACGACCTAGGTAACGCCATCCACCTCACCCCACCCAAACGATTATCACGAAGACCAGCCCGAGGGTACCGATGAACCAGGCGACGTAGTCGCTCAGCTCCCCGGTGTGCCATTCCCTGACCCGCCGATAGTAGCCCGACAGCCCGTGGATCATCCCCCAGTACAGGTTGTCCCCGCGGACGTGCAAGCCAGAAGGGGTCTCTGGCTCTTCATTACCGGATAAGAACACCTTGCTTTGGCCGGTATCGCGCTTGTAGTCCTTCCTCCCGAACGAGCGGACGAACAGCGCGAGGATCAGGATCCCAAGGAAGAGTAGCGTCCAAGCGATCGGATTCCACGTGCCGAACCCAGAGGTGATTCCATTCATCTCTATCCTCCCAGAATTGCACCGATGTACGCGTCACGGCCGAACCAGAGCGCCTTGGCCGCCGGGGTGACGATCCGCTCCACGAAGAAGCCGGGGAAGAGCCCGAACGCGATGACGACGAGCGCAAGTACGGCCATCGGGATCAGCATCCCGAGCGGCGCCTCCCCTCCCGCGTCCGGGGCCGGCCTCGGCCCGAGGAACGCACCCTGGAACGCCTTGAGGAAGACAGCGAGGAGGAGGATGCTCGACAGAATCGCTACGATCGCGAGGACCGGGCTCAACTTGAACGACGCCTCGTAGATCAGGAACTTCGACGCGAACCCGTTGAACGGCGGGACACCGGCGAGGGCGAACGCACCGATGATGAAGAAGACGCTCGTCCACTTCATCGTGTGCGCCAACCCGCCCATCCTGTTCAGATCCCTCGTCTTCGCCGCCCGACTGACAGCACCGGCAACGAAGAAGAGGAGGCCGATGCACGCGGCATCGTTTATCATGTGGAAGATCCCTCCCTGCATCGCCACAAGGCCGTACGCCGGCTTCGCTGCGATCGTCGCCAGCCCGACGCCGACGCCGAGGAGCATGTAGCCGATCTGAGAGACCGCACCGAAAGCGATCAGCCGCTTGATGTCGCTCTGGACGAGGGCCATCGTCACCCCGATGAAGATCGTGAGCAGCGCGAAGACGATCAGAATCCATCCTGTCGTCACGGTGCTGACCGTAGCCCCGAACAGGGTGAACAGGACGCGGAAGAGTCCGTACAGGCTCGCCTGGCTGTTCGCCACGAGGACGGCCGAGGTCGGGGCCGGCGCCTCACCGTACGCATCCGGCGCCCACATGTGCATCGGGACAGCCCCCGCCTTCATGGCGAGCCCGGTGAGGAGGAGGCCGAGGGCGATCTTGTCTATCAGTCCGCCGGTCAGGCCTTGAGCCAGGTAGGCGATGTTCAGCCCGCCGTGCTCACCGTAGAGGAGCCCGATCGCGAGAAGGACGAACAGACCGGACAGGGTGTACAGGACCATCACCTTGAACGCCGCCTCCTGCGACCGGCCGAGCCAGACGCGGAACCCGATCAGGCCACAGGCGGCGATCGACGTCACCTCGAGGAAGACGAAGAAGTTGAACATGTCGCCGGTCAGCTCCATCCCGAAGATCCCTGCCGTCAACAGGAGCAACAGAGAGTGGTACATGTTCCCGCCCGATCTCTTCCGCCAATAGGAGAGGCTGAACGCGATCGCAGTCAGGGTGACGAGAGCGGTGATCAGGGCCATGAATGCGCTCATCCCATCGACCTCGAGGAGGATCCGGATCGGCGCGGTCATCCCGGAGGGGAGGGGGACGTTGAACGGCCTCCCCCCGAGGACGTAGACGATCGTCCCTCCGGCGAAGACGTTCGCCGCAAGGAGGCCGGCGAGCGCCGCCGTGAACGCTGCGACCAGTCCGACGAAGGCATCCCGTACCCCACGACCTAGCTTCCCGATCAGGGGAACGGCGAACGCCCCCAAAAGCGGAACGGCGATCAGGAGGACGGGTGCGTGAATAGAGAGTGCGTTCATCCTTTAAGCTCCTTTATCTTGTGCACATCGAGGGTCCCGTAGTGCTTCCAGATGAAGACGGCGAACGAGAGGAGGAGAGCCGTCGTCGCCAGGCCGATGACGATGCTCGTCAGCGTCAGGGCCTGCGGCGTCGGGAGGACCATCCGTTCTCCCGCCGGGGCGAACGTGTAGATCGGTGCTATCCCCTCGCTCCGATAACCGACCATGACGAGGAAGAGGTTGACCCCGGTCTCGACGAGCGAGATCCCGATGACGAGTTTGATCAGGTTCCGCTTGAACAGGAGGGTGTAGATCCCCAATATGACCAGCAATGCGCTCGCGACAAACGGGAGGTTCCCCAGGTTCATTCGACCTCCTCCTTCCGGGCCCCGATCAGCATCACGATGACGATGCTCGCAATCCCGGTCATCACCTTCAATCCTACGGCCCAGTTCATCAACGGAAGCGTCCCGGCCGAATCGAGGACCCCGCTGCTCGGGCCGATCGGGATAGAGGCGCCGAACAGACCCCCCGAGTTGGCGAGGAGGTTGTAGAAGAAGGCCGTCCCGACTCCGAGGAAACCCAAACCGATGAATGCGAGAGCCCCGACCTCTTCCAGGGACTGCAACAGGTGAGCGTTCAACCTCCCCTTGAGCCCGGCCGCCCCGAACGCGACGACGAGGAGCGCGAACGCGCTCGCCACCACAGCTCCGCCCTGGAACCCACCACCCGGGGTCAGGTGACCATGCATGATCACGTAGAACCCAAAGACGATGATCAGGCCGTAGACCAACCGGCTGATCGTCCTGACGATGACCGACATCCCTCCGTTCATCGTTCGTCCTCCCTGAGCTTGCGGAACAGCGTCAATACGCCGACGACGGCGGCGAACAAGACCGTCGCCTCGCCGAGCGTGTCGAATCCACGGTAGTCGAAGACGATCGCGGTGACGACGTTGTTCGCCGCAACCTCCCTCTGCGCGTTCGCTATGAAGTAATCGTCCATCGTGGCGACGCTCGGAGCCCCGAACGGCCGGATCGAGCTCGCGGCGAGGAGGAGGAACGCACCGACCAACAGGAACGCCACGAATAGAGCGGCCTTTCTCATTCTTCCTCCTTCCTTCTCGTTCGCCTAACAGCGATGACATAGATCGCCGTCGTCAGCGCCGCTCCGATCCCGGCCTCAGCGATGGCGACGTCCGGCGCTTGCAGGATGTAGAACTCGAGCGACACCAGAAGGCTCGCTGCGGCGAGCGCCAGGACCGATGAGATCAGGTCCTTGAACCAGACCGCAAGCGCCCCCCCGGCGACGATCAGAGCGAGGAGAACGACGTGTATGATGCTCTGTGCTGCTGTCATGAGCGGTCCTCCAGTCTGTCGACCACCGCGCCCTTCGGCTTCACCCCGCTTCGGTGCGCGGCGCGGGCGATCGCGTGCGCACCGGTCGGATTGGTGATGAGGATGGCAAACAGGGCGATGATCGTGTGAATCGCCAGTGTCTCGTGCGCCGCTCCCCCGCGGGCGAAGCCGTAGGCGATGATCGCGAGCGTCGTAAATATCGACCCGAACGTCGTGCACTTGGTCGCGCCGTGCAACCGCGTGTAGACGTCAGGGAACCGGATCAGGGCGATCACCCCGAGCCCGTTGAACGCCACGCTGATCCCGAACAGGACGTAGATCAATCCCGCCATCACAACCCCCCCTCCAGATACCGCGCGACGTACAGCGTCCCGACGAACGAGAGGAGCGCATAGATGATGGCTACGTCTATGAACACCACCTCATCGAACGCAGCCCCGAGGACGACCATGATCGCCACCACGAGGGTGTTCAACGTGTCCAGACCGACGACGCGATCGGGAACAGTCGGACCCAACCCGATCCGCACCAGGCTGAAGATCATGAACAGGGCGAAGCAGGCACCGACAACGAAGAAAGTTACCGGAGCGATGATCATTCCGCAATCCTCCTTGCCCACTTCGGAAACGACCCGCATACCTCTTCGCAGGTCGGCTCCGCCTTCTTTACGTTGATCCAGTGGACGAACAGATCCCCCGTTCCCTCATCGACGTCGACCGACAACGTTCCCGGGGTGAGCGTTATGGAGTTGGCGAGCAGGGTAACCCCAAAATCCGTGCTCAATCCGGGAGAGAGGCGGACGATCCCCGGCCGGATCCTCCCCGTGATCACCCGGTACGCCACGTCGATGTTGGCGCGGGCCATCGCGAAGAAGAACGGACCGATCAGATAGACGAGGAAGGTCAACAAGCGGAGCGGATTGAGCATCCGATAGGGGCTCTTTCCCGATCTCTCCTTCTTGCTGAACGCGACCCGTCCGGCGATCAACCCGACGATGAGGGAGAGGACAGCCCCCGAGATCAGCTCCGCGATGCTCCACACCCCTACGCTTCCGCTCCCGAGCGTCAGTAGAAGGTAGAAGAGAAAAGCAACGACCGCTGTAACCAAAATAGCGAGCATTCCCACCCTCCCGATACAGCAGTTTCAAACGACCCGGCGGATTCCCGTCGGGCGTGTGATGTTACAGGAGGGCTTGCAAGCCTGTCAAGCGCTGAGAATCGAGCCGGGAAGGATCAATCGACCTCGATCGTGTGGACGATACTATCCTCGTTCTCATCGTCGTCGGTGACGGTCAGGCGGACGTCGTAGCTGCCGGGGGTCGGAAAGGCGTGAAGGACCATCGGCCCGGCGGCATCGATGACCCCATCGTCTTCGAAGTCCCAAGCATAAGAGACGATTGAACCATCGAAATCAAGAGATGACATGCCATTAAACTCGACTGGTTCTCCAGCATGCGGAGCATCCGGGGAGTACGTGAACTCAGCGAGCGGAGGGACGAACGCCCCGGGCGGGGAGGAGGAGAGATCCCCCACCTCAATCGTGTAGGTCACCGTATCCGTATTCCTATCATTGTCGGTAACAGTCAGGCTGACTTCATAACTCCCTGACGAGGGGAAGGTATACTCCGTACTCACATCGGTCGAATCGACGCTCCCGTCCCCATCGAAGTCCCACGAATAGGAGACGATCTCCCCGTCCGGATCGCTGGAGGACGAGGCGTCGAACAGGACGGGATCATTGGCGCTCGGGTTTCCGGGAGTATAGGAAAAATCGGCTATCGGCGGCTGGAACCCGCGGGTTACCCCTCCGGTCGGGGCCGGGGAGACCTCGATCGTCTTCGTGATCGCATCCGTATTCCCGTCATCGTCAGTGACGGTCAGGCTAACCTCATGCCCACCGGCTGCGATGAAGACGTAGCTCGCCGCCTTCCCGGTCGCGTCCTCCTCCCCGTCCCCGTCGAAGTCCCACGAATAGGAGACGATCTCCCCGTCCGGATCGCTGGAGGACGAGGCGTCGAACAGGACGGGATCATTGGCGCTCGGGTTTCCGGGAGTATAGGAAAAATCGGCTATCGGCGGCTGGAACCCGCGGGTTACCCCTCCGGTCGGGGCCGGGGAGACCTCGATCGTCTTCGTGATCGTATCCGTATTCCCGTCATTGTCGGTGACGGTCAGGCTTACCTCGTAGCTCCCGGCTCCGGAGAAGACGTGGCTCACCTCCCTCCCGCGTGCGTCCTCTTCCCCGTCCCCGTCGAAGTCCCACGAATAGGAGACGATCTCCCCGTCGAAATCGGAGGATGAACCGGCATCGAACGCGACCGATCCGCCCTCCTTAGGCCCCTCCGGTGCATACGTGAAGTCGGCCGTCGGCGGCTGGAAGGTGAGCACCACCTGTGGGGGGCGTATGTAGCCGCCGAACTGGATCGGTGGGGTCTCAGCCGAAGCATCGACCGTCACCTCGGCCGCCGTTGTGTAGACGAATCGATCGGGGAGGCTCGCCCGATCGAGCGAGACGGTGCACAGTCCGGGTCGAACGGTCGAAAACTCGAATCGCCCCGACTGATCGGTCACCGCCTCGGTGACCGTCCCGTCCTCCCTCCGGAGGATGACCCGCACCTCTTCGAACCCTCCCTCCCCTTCGTCCTTCTCTCCGTCCCGATCGAGGTCCTCGAACAGGACGCCGCTCACAACCGCTCCCGGCAGAAGCGGGATATCGACCGAGATGGTCTTCCCTACATGAAGCTCGATCTCCAACGGATCGGCCGGGAGGGCATCGGACGGGAGTCCGGTCGCTGAGATCTCGTAAGTCCCCGGGTATAGCGGCGGGAACCGGAAGAGACCTCGCTCGTCCGTCGATACCTCGACCCCATCGGTCTTGACCACCGCACCCCCGACCGGGCGGTCGGCCGGTGTATACACCCCATCCCGATCGGTATCGATGAACAGTCTCCCCTCGATCCTCCCCTTTGTCTTCAAGAACGGGACCGGGACATCGAGATCGGCATTGAACGTTATCCCGAAACCGAATGACGGCGGTGAGGCATCGCCCCGATCCCAACCGATCGTCCCGTCGAATACGATCTTCAACCATTCGGTGAACCGGACGGTGAAGTAAGCCGAGAGGTCGAACCGGTCGAGGTTGTTCTTAAGCCCGATCGTCGCCTCGTGAAGCGTCCCCGTCGGCCGGAAGGTGAGGGAGACGTCGGTCGATCCGGAGAGGACGGCGCCGCCTACGACGTCGCGGAGCGTCTCCTCGGTCAATTGGAGAAAGAGATAGAACGAATCGACGGATATCCCGGCCCCTTGTGTGTAGGTCGTGGTCCGGTAGTGTGTTCCGAGGACGCCATCGATCCGGTCGGACACCTTCCCACTGAACGCATACGGGAAGACGCCATCGCGCTCGGAGATCCCGACAGAGAGGAGAAGGTCGATCTCGCTTTTGAGCGTCGGGTCGCTGTAGCGCTCCCAACTAAAGTTCGTCGTCGCGGTCAACGTCGGACCCTCCTCGAGCGGGCTCACCTCAAGGTTGAACCCGAGCTCATCGGTTATCGTGGTCGGGACCGCTGGACCGGCTATCACGTTGTCCCACTCGTGCGAGACCGAGAGGCTGACCGACAGGGAGCCCGCCCGCAGCCTTTCGGAGAGGCGGATACCGGCGCTATCCCTCCCCGAGCCGGGGAAGAACGTTCCAATCGAGAACGCCTCCCCACTCAAGAAATAACCCTCCGTATCGATCTCGGTGTGGAAGAAGAAGGCGCGGCTTGTCAGCCCACCGTCGATCCCGAGCGCCCCTTCAAGCCGGATCGTCCAGCCGGCGAGCGGCTCGGCCCCGGCCGCCCCACTCCATATCGCCTTCTGCGAGGTCGAAGTCCGAACGTCGTAGTAGGAGATCCCGAGGTTCGCCTCCTCCGGGCCGACGGCGATCCGGCCGGCGAATCGCGTCTCGTCGTCCCTCCCGCCGCCGAGGAGGATCAGATCGTAGTATTCCTCATCGATTTCGAGCCTCCCCCCCCGGCATGACAGGCTGACAAGGTCGGTCAAGCGCTTCGACACGTTCCCGATCCCGTAGGATGCGGGCTCACGCCGGTAGGTGATCGAATAGTAGCCGACATCGAGTGGGTCAGGGCCGAAGGGATCCGACGCGCTGAACAAGCCGGAGAAGAACCCATCGAGTACACGCCCGTAGAGGGAGAGGCTGAGCCGGCTGGAGAACGCGCCTGTGAACAGATCCTTGCCGATTGATACGCGGAGCCGGGCGGGGAGGGTCTCGATCAGCGTCCCACCGATCCCTTCGGGGCCGGGCGGGAGGATCGTCGTCGATACGCTCGTCTCGTCCTCGACCCCAGCGTACAAGGAGGAGCTCACCCGGAGCGTGAGAAGGTCGTGCCCTGGGGGTTGATCCTCCGGGATCTTTAAGTCTATCCGGATAGAGATCCGCTCCTGGGGCGCGAGATCGAACCCTCCCTGTGATAGTGAAACGGGGATCCCGAGGGAGGAGCTCGCCTCGATGACGAACGAATCCTGCACGTCCCCTCTGTTGACGATGATCGCTTCGTATTCGATCGTCCTCCCCGGAAGGCCGCTCTTCCCGTCGGGCGGGATTATCTCGACCTCGTTTACCGGCGAGACGGTGACCGTCGCTACGGCGGTGGAGGTATCGGCCGGATCGCTCGCCGAGACGGCGGTGAACCCGATCTCGTAGCTACCGGTCACCACCGAAGCGGGGACGGTTATCGTTGCAAACAAGGGTTCCTCCTCACCGGGTGCAAGGGTTATCGAATCAGGGGCCCCGTGGACCCTCCATCCCGGCGGGGGATCGAAAGAGAGAAGGAAGGTCTCGGTCTCCCCCCCGGCGTTCGCCACGGAGAAGACCGCGGTGAAGAACGAGGCGGGGGAAACCTCCTCGGCGGAGGAGAGGAGCTTCACCTGAACGCTGGCAAAACAGGGAAGGAAATAGGAAATGAGGCCGATGACGGCACATACCGCCGCTACCCTAAACCGGCTCGCTCGCTTAACCATGGTCGACGAGAGGCTAAAGGGAGGATAGGCCGAAGGGAAGGACCGGATTTGATCGGGATAAAGACGTTTGTCCAGTGAACCGGTGCCCCGGTTCCTGTTCACCCCCACCGAGTCGAATGTCCCCTCCTCCGCGGTCAGGCGGCTGGCGGTGGATCATCGGAGCCCGATACGTTGGTTACGATAAAGATGCTAGACGCCTCTCTGCATGACGAGATCGTACTCAGGACCGATGATCGGATCGGTGCCCTCGCCGACATCAGCCGATTGTTGAGCGAGATGGGGATAAACCTCCTTTCGGCCCACGTCCAAACCGAGGGTGAAGAGGCGGTAATCCACCTTCTCACCACGTCCCAGTCCTACGCCTACAGTGCGCTGAAGGAGGCCGGCTTCTCCGTCGGAGTGCGGGAGGTCGTCCTGATCGAGCTCCCGCATCACCCCGGGTTCCTCTGCCGGATAAGCGAGGCCCTGGCGAGGAAGGGGATCGCGATCGAGGAGCTGTACGTGACCGTCCCCGAAAATGGAGGGAGCGGCCTCGTCGTCTTCACCACATCGCACAACAGCAAGGCGGTGCAGATG
>CAZGRE010000030.1:15202-17233 GCA_964528085.1 uncultured Thermotogae bacterium
CCTCCCACCGAATCTTCGCCCCCTCTTCACACCACCCTCACAAACAAGGGATAGCCTGCATCGGAACGGATGTGAGCACATCTCGCACCCCCGATACCAGCCCTCCGGGAGAGGGGCCGTCTGGCCCCTCTCCCATGGCCTCCTACCCCACCGACTGAGCGATCCTGAGCGTCCGGAGCCTGTTTATCGCAGCTGCGATCTCGTAGCGCCGCGGTCGGGCGAAGTCGCCGGGGTGCCCCCCATCCGAACCCCTGAGGGAAAGGATATCGAGGCCGTGTTCGTCGAAGGCCTCCTCCAGCCGATCGAGGATCTCAGGGATTGTCGCCCCCCCGTCGATCAGCCGGGTCGCGGCGAGGTGGATCGCCATCCCGATGGCGCGCGTCTGGCTCCGATCGACGAGCTGCTCGACGAAGCGGAGATCGATCGCATGGCGGCCGTAGAGGATGAGATCCATCCCCTTCGCCTCGATCTTCACCCTCCTCTTCCCGCGCGACGGATCGAAGCTCGATCGGATCGGGATCCGGGGGGTGACCCGAGAGAGGGGGGCGGGGCGTTCCGACTCCCTCCCCGTCGGGTGCTCGCGCGCGATCCGCTTGGCGAGGTCGGTGACATCGCGGGGGAGGAAGTTCTGCATCTGGATCACCGAATCGGCGACGTCGAAGTAGTCGCCGGATCCGCCCATGACGAGGATCGTCGACACGCCAAGGCGCTCGTAAAGCTCGCGGATCCGGTCGATCAGCGGGGTGATCGGCTCATCCTCCTTCCTTACGAGGGCCTGCATCCGCGCGTCGCGGACCATGAAGTTCGTCGCCGACGTGTCCTCGTCGAGGAGGAGGAGGCGCGATCCTGCCTCCAGCCCCTCGACGATGTTCGCCGCCTGGCTCGTGCTCCCGCTCGCGTCCTCGGTCGAGAACGCCGTCGTCGAGGTACCCTGGGGGAGGCCGGCGATGAACGGGCTGATGTCGACCTTCCTTACGCTCCGGCCGTCTTCGGCGCGGATGACGACCGCATCGGAGGAGGTGACGACGTACTCCCGGCCGTCGCCCGGGATGTGCGGGTATACGGAGCGGGCGAGGGCCTCGAGGAGGGTCGACTTCCCATGGTAGCCGCCGCCGACGATCAGGGTGACGCCCTCCGGGATCCCCATCCCTTCGATCGATGATCCAGGTGGGTGGGGGATCCGGATCGAAACGCGGAGGGATTCAGGAGATCGAAACGGGATCGCCCCCTTGCGGAGCGGCCGATCGCTCGCCCCGCTCTCGCGCGGGAGGATCGCCCCGTCGGCGACGAACGCGACGAGGCCGAGCCGGCGGAGCTCCGAGCGGATCGCCTCCTGATTCTCGATGCAATCGGCCCATCTCTCAGCCTGAGAGAGGGCTCGCTCCTTCAACACGAGCGAGCCTGCGGCTATCTCCGGGAGATCATCGCACAGGAGGGAGGCGGCAACCCTCCCGAGGATCCTCCTCCCGGCGGCGGGGAGGCCGACGGAGAGGCGAACCTCGATCCAGGAGTCGGTCACCTTCACCGCCGTCCGCTCGATCACCTCCTGACCACCGGCATCGATCAGGATGAGCCCGCTCTTCCCGCTCCCCGTCCTCACCCCCCCACCTTGGCCGATCGCATCCCTCACCCTACGGGCGAGGTAGTCGGCGAGGGCGAGCCGGCGGATAGGGGTGCTGAACCGATCGATCGGGATGTTCGTCGCCTCGCGCTTCAACCGGATCCGAACGCGGGACGGCGAAGCGAACGGGTCGCCCTGGACGTGATCGACGAACAGGGTGAGGTCCCCACAAGCGTAGGAGCCGCGGATCGCCTTGTACGCCTTGTAACCGCGGCCATCGAGACCGGTCAGCTTATGCCTAAGCTCAGTTAGGGTTTCCATCCCTCCTTGCTCAATTTTAATCGATCGGTAGCGAAATTCCCGGATGGGGAAAGTTCGGATACAATATCGCCCGGATTCCACGCGCGAGGGGGGAGTATGGTACGGGTACGCTTCGCACCGAGTCCGACCGGGGACTTCCACGTCGGCCT
>CAZGRE010000031.1:0-16759 GCA_964528085.1 uncultured Thermotogae bacterium
AGGCAGCGGCCTTTGGAGCCGTGATCGGAGGTTCGAATCCTCCCGCCCTAAGCAGCAGTTGGAACGACTGACCCCTTCCGCTATCAGACGAGTCAGGAAACAGCAGTCGTCTCAATCGACTGAGGTTAACTACGGGGTTTTTGATATACTGTGATATACCACCGTCACGCCTTGTTCTCGTAGGGCTGCGCTGTCTAACATGTCTGGAGATCCTGGCGTGAGGTCGAGGGGGTTGTTGTAGAGACTTACCTTCGGTAGAGTCCTGGCGCCAAAGATGGTTGACTTCCAACGAAACAGCGACGCATAATGCGTTGCTTATTGCCCTATCGGTCACGCTTTGTCTGCCCCAAACATACCCATTCAAGCAAAGGAGGCACTGTCAATGCCAAATGGAACCCGTGGGAATGGGAAGAGGCATTGGTATTGGGTTGCAATCGCGGCGGTTGCAACGGCAAGTTGTGTTCTGATTGTAAGCCTGATCGGATCATCCACCCCGCCAACTAGTCCCTCACTTGTCGGGACGTTGTACGTTCCGACTTGGACGGGAAGTGCTGAAGACCCGAACGAGAGAATAATCGGCGACTCACAGGATTTCGCGAGGCTGGTTGTCTCAACCGCACAGGGTTCGGATGAAATCACGTTCAGCGTATCCTTCTACGGTGCGGTCAGCGCATCGTCGTCCTTCCGTATCTACGTGGGTACGGATTCTTATACTGGAGCCGAATATCAGGTTTGGGTCACCCCAACGAGCTTCGATGTCTCATCGACTACGCCGGGAACCGGACTTATCAGCGAGGGTATTCCCACGGTAGTTGGGAAGACATGCTCGGTGACTCTGACAAAAAGCGCTTTGTTCGCTGAGAACGACCTTGGAATCATTCACATCTGGCTCGACCGCATGGGAGGCGATCGACTACCTAACGTAGGCTCGCTCTGGCTGATGCCGGACATTTGTGCAATAGGACCGGGAGACTACCCGCAACAGGATGCTCTGCTGATCGTTACCTCGCGCGGACTCTATGCTCCCAATCCCCTGCCACTACAACGTTTGGCACGATGGAAGATAACAACCGGTATCCCCACCTACATCGTCATTTGGGAAGACCTCAGCGGGGGCCGGGATGAACCGGAGAGCATTAAACAATGCATTGACACGTACTTTCGAAGTCGCCAGGTACGCTACGTGATGCTGGTAGGAGACTCAGAGCGTTTACCCCTTCGATATTGCTATCAAGGTTACGAGAGAGCTCACCCGTATGCGCAAAGCTATCTTAATAGCGACGTCCTGGGGTGGTCGTGGTGCTCGGGTGGTGCGTGGCATGAGGGCATGGCCTCGTTCGTCCCCAATTTTTTTTCCACCGATCTCTATTACGCTGACTTGTATGGCTCAGCACAGGATTTTCAGTCGTGGGATGCAGACGGTGACGGATACTACGGCGAACTCTATCGTGACAACTTCAACCCCGAAGGCATTGACTACATCCCTGATGTGGCGGTAGGGCGCGTGCCTGCTTCCATTCCCGATGAGATCGAGAACTACGTGAACAAGATCATCGCCTACGAATCCCGCGACGGAGGAGGCTACTTCTTCCGTAATGCTCTTGTGATTGCGTGCGATGAGAACCCGGCCTGGGTCGATGCCGGCACTCGTTTGAACGATATCCTCCGTTCCGGCGGGTTTTCTGCATCGTTCGAGATCATCCCCCAAGGCACGCCCGGGGATATCCCGATTCAGAATCGGCTTTCATCGACAGGAATGGGCTTCCTGTACTACATGAACCATGGTGCATGGGGACTTGGGGTTCTCGACACGCATTGGAGTGGGCAGGCGGATTATCAGCTACCCATCATCGTGCATGGAGGATGTCACTCCGGTGATTACGGGCTGAACAACATCGCTTTTGGCGGCTATCTGTCGAATACGGGGATCCCCTACTGCGGGTACCAGAACGATGCTCTTGCGAACGGATGCCGAGCGATGCGGCGGGACTGCAACCGAGGTTTGCCGGTTCCAGATCCGCAGCAACCTATCAACATCGATGACCAATCATATATCGAAGAGATGATCTGTGGAACGCCGAATCGACATGCCATCGCGTTTCTCGGATCGAACGAAGCGACGCAGTGTCCGAGCGAGGACATGGGTGTCTGGTTCTTTGAGGCCTTCACTTTGGGACATTCGATATTGGGGGACATGTGGCGGTACGCAGTTGAGCGCTTCTATACCGAGCACTCAGCAACAGCTACTCCTGGGTACTATGATGAGACATTTGGAGACAACGCCATCACGCTGACGATCCGCGAATGGCAGGCGCCAATGCGCTTTTTCATGTTCCAGAAATACCACCTGTTCGGCGATCCATCTTTGCGAGTAGGAGGCGTACAGTTCTTAACCTAGTTTTTCGTCTGGATATTAACTGAATGGGGGTTACCTTCCTGGGGCTCAGTCCAGAAAAGACCGCTCGCCGATGCGTGGGTTTCTTGTGCCGCGCCCTGATCCTGCTGAGACTGAAGCCGCGATGAATGTCGTTTCTACTTCTTGCTTGCATCTTTTCCAGGCCAGTCAACCGGCAGGTTTGTTCCTTCCAAGACTTGAAATTCCTCGTGAGAAGTTCGAAAGTAGTCCTCTAGAGGAATCAGGGCCTTTGCCGGGCCGACAGGGGGTAGTGACCGGATGAAGCCGAAGCCGATGGAGGAGCTTGCAAAGCGGCTCCGCATAAAGATCCCGCCGGAGGCGCTCGAGCGCGCCTTCCTCCACAGCTCTTACGTCAACGAGGTCGGCGATCCGCGCGGCTCGAACGAGCGGCTCGAGTTCCTCGGGGATGCGGTGATCGAGCTCGCCGTGACCACGCACCTGTTCAAGGAGTATCCGGATGCCGATGAGGGGAAGCTGACCAAGGCGAAGTCGGTCGCCGTCAGCCGGCCGATCCTCGCTGAGAAGGCGGCCGAGATGGGGCTCTCCGACTTCCTCCGCCTCGGGAAGGGGGAGGAGGCGAACGGTGGGCGCGATCGGCCGACGAACCGGGGGAACGCGTTCGAGGCCCTCGTCGCCGTCCTGTATCTCGAGCGCGGGTTCGCTTACGCCTCCAAGTTCGTCATCCGGGCGCTGAAGGACGACATCGCGCGGTACCTGACCGAGCAGTCGACGACCGGTGACTACAAGAGCCTCCTCCAGGAGACGGCGCAGCGGCTGTTCGAGTGCCGCCCGAACTACACGGTGGTCGGTCAGACCGGGAAGGAGCACAAGAAGGAGTTCACCGTCGAGGTCACCGTCGCCGGTCACCGTGGGATCGGCCGCGGTCGGAGCAAGAAGGAGGCGGAACAGGCGGCGGCAAAGCAGTTATACTTGATGCTCGAGGAGTTTTAGCCCCCGTAGCTCAGGAGGACAGAGCAACGGTTTCCTAAACCGTAGGTCACAGGTTCGAATCCTGTCGGGGGTAAAGGAAGCTTAAATATGAAGGCGGGAAAGCCATCCGGCCTTCCCGCCTTTTGTGGACTTGGTTGTTAGAGGCCGGCGAGCGCGAGGAGCGCGCTGAAGTCTACCGGCCCGTTCAGGAGGTCATCGAGCGAGGTGACCCCGAGCATCCCGATTACCGTGTTGAAGAAGTTCTCGATCCCCTCAGCCGGTGATGACATGATGATCGGCATCAATGAGTCCGCAAGCGACATCCCGAGCGACTCGGACAGAGAAGCGAGATACTCGGCGTTGTCGGCGAAGAACTGCTGGAACGCCGCGTTGAGCGCCGCAGGATCGGCCTCGCGTGCGGCGACGATCCCCTCGGCGAGGAGGCGTCCGAGGATCTGGACGGACGTGAAGAACGGAGCCCCGACCGGGTTGGTCCCGGAGAGCCACTGCACCAGCGCAGGGACGGCTTCGATCGGCTGCCACTCGAATATCACCGTACCGAGGTTGCACAGCTCACCGACGAAGGTGAAGGATGTTCCGGTCAGCTCACCGGCCGCGACGAGGTTCCCCCCGACATCCACCTTCCCGACGATCGTCACTTCCTGAGAGAACTCGATGTACAACCCGGTGACCGGAGCGCCGGTCGTGTTGTCGATCAGCCAGATCGCCGAGTCGGCCGTCGGCATAGCGGCGTTCACCCATGTCCCGTTGGCCAGCCCGAGTATCGGAAGCACGGCGACCAACCCCAATACGATCCACAACCCCTTTCCTTTTCTCATCGCTACCTCCTTGTCTGCGAGAAGCAGTAAGCTTGATTCTAGCATCGCTGGCCCGGATAGACAACGAGGGTGATAACCCCTTCCTTTCAGCTGAGCGTCCCTGCGAGCGCCTCGGCGATCGCGAGGTCGGCCGGGGTCGTCACCTTCAGGTTCGTCGGTTCGCCTTGAACGGTGAAGACCGGCCTTCCGGACGCGAGGAGCGCCTCTGCATCGTCCGGTATCCGCGGATCGCTTTCGGCGAGGGACCCGCGGATCAGGTCGGTTCGAAACCCTTGCGGTGTCTGAACGCGAACGATCTTCGATCGGTCGATCCGCTTCCCGCTTACCGTTCCGTCATCGTTCAGGAAACGGAGGGTATCCGGAGAAGGAATGACGGGGATGCATGCACCGTGGGCGGCCGCCCCGTCGATGACCCCCTCGATCAGCTCGATGCTCGGAAACGGGCGTGCGCCGTCGTGGATGAGGACGATCTCGCCGCTCGCTCTCTTCACGCCGGCGAGGGATGAGTCGCGCCTCTCCTTCCCTCCGGCTACGATGAGAAGCGGCTTATCCCCAGAAAGGCGAATGGCGCTCGCCTTTCCCTCCTCCCCCGCTCGGACGACCAGGATGATCTCATCGACCCTCGGTGCTCGGGAGAACGCGCGGAGGGTATGCTCGATCAACGGGAGCCCCCGGAGCGGGAGGAAGACCTTGTTCTCCTCCTTTCCCATCCGCCGGCCGCGGCCGGCGGCGAGGATTACTGCGCTTACGCGCACCTCATCACTCCCCGGTTTCAGTTATCTTGACGAGGTTCTCCCCGTTCGGATCGATCGAGTAGATCTCCCAGCTACCGGATCGGTTGGAGTTGAAGTAGATCCGCCCGTCGATCCCCCAGTGCGGGTTGATGTCGTCCCCATCATCCGTCGTCACCCGCGATACGGCGAGGGTGGCGAGGTCAAGGACGTAGATGTCGACGTTCTTATCCCGATTGGAGGCGAAGACGAGCTTCGTCCCGTCCGGTGACCAGCCGGGCGACCAATCGTCGGCGTCGTTCTTCGTCAAGCGATGTTCCTCCCCGGTTTCAAGGTCGCGGGTGAAGAGCTCGAGGCTCCCGTCGACCGGGGATTCGTAGGCGAGCTTCGTCCCGTCCGGGGAGAGCCGCGGCTCCCAGTTCGTGTACTCCGGGCCCTTCCCTCCGAGGAACGAGCACCCGGAGGCCATGATGAGCGTAGCCAGGCCGGTGATGATGACTGCAATCCATGCGGTCTTTGACATTATCCTCCCCTCAGCGCTCCCAGCGCGATCCTTCCCCGGCTGGCTCGACGAACAGCATCCTCCCCGCGTCGGTCTGGAGGGTCGTCTTCACCGTCGCCTTGATCGTACGGCCGATGTGCCTCCGGCCGTTCTCCACCACGACCATCGTCCCGTCGTCGAGGTATCCGACCCCCTGGTTTATCTCTTCCCCGCGATCGATCACTTCCACGCTTATCGCCTCTCCCGGGATGAACCGCGGCTTCACGGCGTTGGCGAGCTCGTTGATGTTCAGGATGTCCACCCCTTCGACCTGCGCGACCCGATTTAAGTTGTAATCGGTCGTGATCAGTGCGGCATCCTCGTCCTTGGCGAGTCGGATTAGCTTCCGGTCGACCTCGCGGATCGTCGGATAGTCCTGGGAGACGACGCACAGGTCGACGCCATCCTCGTCCATCAACCTCCGGAGGATCTCCAGGCCGCGGCGGCCCTTCCTCCGCCGGAGGCTGTTCGACGAATCGGCGATGTTCTGTAGTTCGACGAGGACGAACTCGGGGACGATGATCTTCCCATCGACGAAGCCGGTCGAGAGGAGATCCCCGATCCTCCCGTCGATGATGACGCTCGTGTCGAGTATCTTGCTCCGCCCCACCCGCCGGTGGTTCGGCGCGGTCGACCCTCCCTCCTCTCTCATCAGGGACCAGAGTGGGGAATCGAACGTCCATCCGATGCTGAACCCGACGGCCGTTGACGCCAGGAGGAGGATCCCCTGCGCGATCCTCACACCGTCCCCGGGAGGGAACGCGGTGGAGACGGCGAAGTAGAGGGTCACCCCGATCGGGGAGGCGCCGATGGCGAGGAGGAGGCCGTTTATCGTCCTGACGTTCGCCCCTTCCGCGCGGAGGGAAGGGAGTGCCCGTAGGAAGGCGAGACGAGCGATCAGGGCGATCCCCGCTCCGATTAACCCTCCGATCAACCAATCGATTGCTCCCTGAGCCGGGAAGGGGAGGGCGGGGAAGAAGAGGCGGTATGCGAACGATACCCCGCCGCCGATGAGTGCTCCAATGATCAGATAGAGGGCTAACACGGCCTCACCTCCATGGATCCAGCGTCGGCGGGCGCCGCGCCAGAGCCGGAATTATCGCTATCTATTATATGCCGTCCTTGATTTCACCACAAGATTCCGCTATTGTATTCGACAAAAGCGGGCACTCGCCTGCCCAGATGGGGGGGAATACGCTGGCTGTCGAGTGGACTATCCGCGAGATTCTGAACTGGACGCGGGGGTATTTTAAGGATGCTGGGATTCCGCAGCCGAGGTTGGAGGCGGAGATACTCCTTGCCCACACGCTGAACGTCGATCGGCTTCATCTCTACCTCTCCCCGGATAAGCCGCTCACACCCGATGAGCGAACCCGTTACCGGACCGTCATCAAGGCGCGGCGGACCGGTGTCCCGCTCCAACACCTGATCGGCGAGGTGAGATTCTTCGGCCTCAGGTTCAAGGTGAGCAGGGATGTCCTTATCCCCCGCTCTGAGACGGAGGAGCTACTCGAGCGGGTCCTGAAGCTCGCCCCCCGCGATCGGGGTATCCGCTGCCTCGATCTCGGTACCGGGGCAGGGGTCCTCGCCGTCTGTCTCGCCCGCTACCTCCCCCGCGCCGAGGTGACGGCCGTCGACATCTCACCGGAAGCCCTCAGCCTCGCCGAGGAGAACGCCTCCCTGAACGGGGTAAGGGAGAGGATCTTGTTCATAAAGAGCGATTGGTTCAGCGGGATCGAAGGTGAATTCGATCTGATCGTATCCAATCCACCTTATGTCTCATCGGAGGAGTTGAAGGGGCTGGCGAGGGAGGTCCGCGACCATGAGCCGAGGGCCGCCCTCGATGGAGGCCTCGACGGCCTCGAGCAGATCGGCGCCCTCCTCGGGGGTGTAGATTCCCACCTTCGCCCCGGCGGGCATCTCCTCCTCGAGATCGGGGACGGTCAGGGTGAGAGGGTTGCGCGGATGATCCGCGATATCGGGTTAGAGGTGCGGATCGAGCCTGACCTGGGAGGGAAGGAGAGGTTTGCGGTGGCGCGATGTCCGTGATGATTCAGGTCGCCGAGCTCGGGTTCTCTACGGAGGACGGGATCAAGGTCCTGGAGGACGTTCATCTCCGCGTCGACCGGGGTGAGCTCGTCTTCCTGAGCGGACCCCCTTCCGCAGGGAAATCCCTGTTGCTCGGGCTGCTCGCCGGGCACATACCCCCCCAACACGGGCAGATACTCGTCTACGGCCGGAACGTGGCCCGGCTGAATCGGGAGAAGAGGCTCAGGCTCCGTCAGCAGATCGGCTTCCTCCCCCAGGGGTTCGCTCCCCTCCCGCGTACGGTCCTCGAGAACGTGACGTTCAAGCTGCGGGCGTTGGGCGATTTCAAGGAGCAGGGGGAGGAGAAGGCGATGTTCGCCCTCGAGACGGTCGGCCTCCTCCGGGAGCAGACGACCGACGCGGAGGAGCTCACCTCCCTCGAGAGGGTGAAGCTCGGGCTTGCAATCGCGATCTGCGACGACCCCTTGCTCCTCCTCGCCGATGGCCCGTTCGATGGGCTGACCCCCGAGGATCAGAGCGAGGTATGCGGGCTCCTCGAGCGGATCAACCGGCGTGGGGTGACGGTCCTTGTCGCAGGGAGGGATCCCCTCCCCCCTCCGGCGCATAAGCATCGGGTCCTACGGATGGTCGATGGGACGGTGAACGGCGGATGAGCACCTTCTTCTTCTTGTTCCGGGAGCTTCTGGGAGCGGTGCGGGCGAGAAGCGCCCTCTTCTTCTCGTTGAACGGCCTGTTCATCCTCCTCTGCCTCGTCTCGTTTGCCTTACTCCTCCTCCCCGCCTCCGTCCCGGAGGAGGGCGAAGTGGGGATCCCGGCGGGAGAGGTCGTGGTCCGCCTCTCACCGCGGCTCGCGGCCGCGACGGTCGACTCCCTCTACCTTCAGATTCAAGAGAGGGAGGATGTGGCGAGGATCAGCTTCCACTTCGCGCAGGAGGTGAACCCGCACGAGACGGGAGGGTACTTCTTCATCGAGGCGATCTCCCCCTCCGCTGTCGAGGATATCATCGAAGCGGTGGAGGGGATCGATGGGGTGATGAGTGTCCAAGCCGGCGAGGTGAGGGATGTCCAACAAGGGGTGATGATCAGCCCCCGGATGAGGTTCGGACTCCTCGGTGGGCTGGTCCTCCTCATCGCGATCAGCCTGGTCCTTGCGCGATTAGCCTTTTCGGTTCTGTTGCGCTCTTTTTCGAGCGAGATCAGGTTGATGCGCCTCTCCGGCGTCTCTGAGCGGATGATCCATCCGCCGGTCGTCTGTCTCGGCGTCCTCGTCGGCCTTCTCGCCGGCCTCCTTTTGATCGTCGGGGTCTATCTCTTCCAGTATGCGGCCGAGGGTTCGGAGGGGCTTGCATCGCTTCTCAGCGGCCCTCGCGCCCTCGGGATCTCCGTCGCCGGGCTCTTCCTCGGCGTATTCCTGGGAGCTCTGAGCGGCCTGTTCGGCGTCAGCATCCTCGCCTCACGCGACTTCGATCCCCTCCCCTAGTTAGGATCGCTCCTCTTCAAGTAGCTCAATCCGCGTTGTGCCAGGTAGACGATCCCGATGACGACGAGGATCGATTCCGCTGCCTTGAACATCAGGGAGTAGGCGACGACACCCTCGGTCGGTGTCGACGGGGCGACGAGCCGGAAGATCCCGATCATCCCGGCCTCCCCCGTCCCGAGTCCGCCCGGGGTCAGCCAGAGGAACGACGAGAGGAGGATGTTGAGCGAGAATAGGAGGGAGAGCTGCGGAAATGTGAGGAGGACCCCGCTTGAGAAGTGGAAGAAGACCTGCGGTCGGATGTACACGAAGAACGTCGCCGTGATCTGGACGGCGAGGGCGGCGAGCGTCCCGTACCGGTACTTGGTGAACGCCAGGTAGACCTCGTCCTCTGTCTCGCAGACCTTCGCCGCCGCTCGGCTCAGCGGCCCCTTCCAGCGGGGGATGATCCTGCCGATCCCGGCGATCCCCCGGCTGATCCATTTCAGGTTCCAGGCGAAGTTGAGCAGGCCGATGATTATCCAGAACGTGATGAATCCGATCCCGCCGATCAGGAGCCTCTTCTCCGCCCAAGGGATCGCAGGGGAGATGATCGCCTGAAATCCCCCGATCAGGATGAATGCGATCATGCTCAGCCCCCCGAGGAAGCGCTCGACGATCACCGTGGCGAAGACGCGCGTCGCCGGTGCTGACTCCCGGTCGGCGACCATGAACGTCCGGACCGGCTCCCCCCCGAAATAGAGGCTGGGGGTGATGTAGCTGATTGCATACCCGCTCAACCGTGCGCCGATGATCTTCCTTAGGGGGAGATGGATCCCGTAGGCGATTAGGATGATCCACCAGCAGACGATCCACGCCCCCATGGCGATCGCTACGGTTCCGAGGACGGCTATGATCCCGAGCGCTCCGAGTGAGTGCACCTGAGCGAGCGTCTGGCGCCAGCCGACAAAATAGAGGACGCCGCTCAACGCTCCGATTCCGATCAGAGCGGAGATGGCGTAGCGCAACCCGTCTCTAAGGGGCCTCTTCATGCAGGGATACTAGCATCCTCCCCGCGGGGCGATCAAGCCGTCCGCTCGAGGAGGGAGAGGACCATTCCTAGCCCGGCCTCGACCGCCGCGTTGCGGACCTCCCGGCGGTCACCGTCGAACCGGAATCGCCTGCACTCTCTCCCGCTCGGACCGGCGAGGGCGATGTACACGAGGCCGACCGGCTTGTCAGGGGTCCCCCCGCCGGGCCCGGCGATCCCGGTGATCCCGATAGCGATGTCGGTCCCAAACGCCGCCTTGCACCCCTCGGCCATCGCCAGCGCCACCTCTTCGCTCACCGCCCCGAAACGAGAGATGAGGGAGGCCGGTACGGCGAGGAGCCGCTCCTTCGCCCGGTTCTGATAGGCGATGACTCCCCCGACGAAATAGGATGAGGCCCCGGCCACGTCGGTGATCCTGCTTCCAAGGCCGCCGGCGGTACACGATTCGGCGACCGAGATCGTCCATCCCCTCTCCTTCAGTCGTCGGCCGAGCAGATCAGCGGGATCTTTCATCGTCATCCTCTCCTTTCCCTTCAAAGGCGCAGACCGACGTGAGCGGGCAGGCGGTACAGTCGGGGCGACGGGGACGGCAGACCGTCCGTCCGAGCTCGATCAGGTGGAGGTGGAGCCCCTGCATCAGATCCGGATCCTGCGGGAGGATCGCGTTCATCACCCGGTGGGGGTCCTCCCCCGCTTCGATCAGGCCGACCCGGTTGAGAACGCGGCGGATGTGCGTATCGACCGGGAAGTAGGGCTTGCCGAGCGAGAAGAGGAGGACGATCCCCGCCGTCTTGTTCCCGACTCCGGGGAGGGAGAGGAGCCAGTCGAGCCCCCCTTCGGTATCGAGCTCGGAGAGGAACGAGAGGTCGAGTGATCCCTGCTTTTCGCTGATCCGTCTGAGGCTTTCCTTGATCGAACGGGCCTTTCCACGGTGGAGCCCGCCGATCCGGATCGCGTCGGCTATCTCTTCCACGTTGGCTGTTTTCACCGCTTCGAGGGTTCCGAAGCGATCGATGAGGGAGCGGTAGGCGCGATCCCGATTACCGTCGTTCGTGTTCTGGGAGAGGATCGTCTCGACGAGGGTCTCTACTGGCTCGTTCAGCCTCGAGTTTACCCTTCCGAAGTGTTCATCGAGCCTTTTTGCGATCCGAAGCGCCAGCTTCCCCTTATCCATAATCCATCAGGATAGAAGGCTGCCCTCCCTCCTGCAACTGGCCGGATCCGGCAAAGGGGGCTAGAATCAGTCATCATGATCGAAGCTAGAGGGAGAGAGGATATCGTCGTCCGGATGACCGATGGGGAGGATCTCCTGTCGGGCCTTTCGGGGCTCGATGTGGGAAGCGCCTTGATCCTCGGCGGGGTCGGAATGGTCCGCGAGCTCCGCCTCGGCTACTGGAACGGAAAGGAGTACGAGGAGCATCGGGTGGACGAGCCGGCCGAGCTTCTCACGATGCAGGGGAACATCGCGATGCACGGTCCCAAGAGGATCGTCCATTGTCACGTGACCGTAGCCCGGCGGGATGGGACGGTCACGGGCGGGCATCTCCTCGCTGCGAAGGTGGCGAACACGGCCGAGATCGGGCTTCGCCTTCCACCGGGGATAACCCTCGAGAGGAGGGAGGAAGAGAGCGGCCTGGTCGGGTTGTATCCGCGGGCCTAGACGAAGCGTCTCTCACCTCTGAGGCCGTTTAGGAAGGCGCTTCCACTCGTTTTCGGCCGCCCTTCGCGCTGGATCTCGAGGATCTCGAGTAGCTCATCCCCGCAGCCGACCAACAGGCGTCCCGATCGTTCGAGCGCGATCTCCCCCGGTCGGATCCCGCCCCTTCCGATCCCGGTCAGTCCCGTCCGGTGGATCTTCACCCGCTCCTCACCGAGCTTCGTCCACCCCCCCGGCCAGGGGTTCGTCCCGCGGACGAGGTTGTGGATCGCGGACGCCGGTCTTTCCCAGTCGATCCGAGCGTCATCCCGGTTGAGGCGGGGGGCGAGGGAGGCCCCCTCTTCCGGTTGGGAGATGGGGGTGATGGTCCCGTCGGAGAGGCCTTCGATCGTCTCCAGGATCACCTCCGCGCCGAGGAGGGCGAGGCGGTCTTCGAGCTCCCCGGCCGTCTCGTCTTCGCCGATTGTGATCGAACGTTGAATAAGGATCTCCCCTGTGTCCATCCCCTCGTCGATCAGGAACGTGGTGATCCCGGTTTTCCTCTCGCCGTTTATGATCGCCCAGTTGATCGGGGCCGCCCCGCGGTAGGCGGGGAGGAGGGAGGCGTGGATGTTCACCGTACCGAGAGGCGGGAGCGAGAATAGATCCCGCTTCAGTATCTGCCCGTATGATGCGACGACGATCAGCTCGGGCGAGGCATCCTCAATCTTAGCGATCGCCGGCTCGGAGTTCACCCTATCCGGCTGAGAGATCCGGAGCCCGATAATCTCAGCCCTCTCCTTGACCGGCGGCTTGCGGAGGGTCCGCCCCCGTCCTGCCGGTCGGTCGGGTTGGGTGATGACGAGGGAGATCTCGTGCCTTTGGGCGATGGCACTCAGCGCCGGGACGGCGAACCGAGAAGTTCCAATGAAGACGATCCTCACTTCTTCTCCCGGCGCTTCCGCTCGTACTCCTTCCGTATGCTCTGCCTCCGGGCCGGGGTCAGCCGATCGATGAACAGCCTCCCTTCGAGGTGGTCGATCTCATGTTGGATCGCCCGTGCGAGGAGCCCCCTCCCGGTGATCTTAATCTGCGAGCCGTCGAGCCTCGTCCCGATGACCGTCGCCTCCGCGCTCCTCTTCACCGTTGCGCTGACCCCGGGGACGCTCAAGCATCCCTCGGTGAACTCCTCCATCTCCTCGGAGGTCTCGACGAGCTCGGGGTTGATCAGGATGTGGAACTCACCCTCCACGTCGAGGACGATGATCTTCTTCGATATCCCTATCTGGGGGGCGGCGAGCCCGACGCCGTCGGCGCGGATCATCGTCTCGACCATCTTCTCGCAGATCTTTTTTATCCCTTCGTCGATCCTCTCCACCGGCTCGGCTCTCCGCCGGAGGACGGGATCTCCGTACGTTCGAATCTCCATGGTTTTCCCCGTCAGGTCGGTGCATTATAATCTGGACACCGATATGTCACAAGGGAACGGAGCTTCCAAGGATACGATCAAGAAGGTCATCCGCTTGGAGGAGAAGAACGGGTTCGACAATTCGGCGACGACTTGTGGGTTGGAGGAGTTCGTCCGGCGGAACCTCCCGCAGGCCCTTCCCATTATAGCCGGGTACGACGAGGCCGGGCACTTCGAGCGGCAGCGCTTGATCGCCCGCCTCCTCGACCACCTCGAAGGAGGAGAGGAGACGGGCCTCGACCTCGAAACCCCGATCGTCCGGCTGAAGGGGGTGGGTGAGAAGAGGGCGGAGGGGCTCGCCAAGCTCGGGATAGAGACGATTGAGGATCTCCTCTTCCACCTCCCCCGCCGGATTGAGGATCGATCGCGCTTCAAGAAGATCGGGGAGCTCTCCCCAGGGGATGAGGCGGCCGTCCGTGGGAAGATCGTCGCCCTAGACAGGCTCCGCGTCGGGCGGGGGATGACCGTCGTCAAGGCGGCGATCGGGGACGGGACCGGCTACCTTTACGCCGTATGGTTTAATCAACCCTGGCTCGCCGAACAGCTCCGCCGCGGGGTCGAGATCGACCTGTACGGGAAGGTCGAGCTCTCCCATCGGGAGTTGCAGATCCGCGGGCCGGTCTGGGAACCGGCAGGGAGGGGGTTGGAGATCGGGCGGGTCGTCCCGATATATCCGGCGACCGAGGGGATAACCGATTCCTACATCCGTTCCCTGATCGCCCGCCACCTCGATCGCTGTCTTCCTCTCCTTTCCGATCCCCTTCCCGGTTGGGTCTATCAGGAGTTCCACCTCCTCTCGAGGAGGGAGGCGGTCGAGACGATTCACCGCCCCTCCGGGGAGGACGGATTCGAACGTGCCCGCCGGAGCCTTGCGTTCGAGGAGCTCTTCCTCCTCCAGCTCGGCCTGCTGAAGACGACGCGGGAGGGGGAGGGGGTGGTGCATGCGGCCGATGGCCCGTTAGCAGAGGGGTTCCTTTCCGAGCTCCCATTCAGGTTGACCGCTGCTCAGGAGAGGGCGCTCGCCGAGATAGAGGCGGACCTCCGCCGGCCGATCCGGATGATGCGCCTCCTCCAGGGGGACGTGGGCTCAGGGAAGACGATCGTCGCCCTGATCGCCGCCCTCCGCGTCATCGACGCCGGGTTCCAGGTGGCGTTCATGGCCCCGACCGAGATCCTGGCAGAGCAACACTCCTTGAACCTAACCAGGCTCCTCTCCGATCTTCCGGTCCGCCTTGCCCTCCTCACCGGTGCGACGAAGGGTAAGGAGGGGCTGAAACGGGATCTCGCGGAGGGGAGGGTCGACCTTCTGATCGGGACCCATTCGCTGATCCAGGAATCCGTGACGTTTTCCTCCCTCGGCCTCGCCATCGTCGATGAGCAGCATCGGTTCGGGGTCGTCCAGCGTTCGTTGCTCGAGGAGAAGGGGGATAGGGTCGATCTGCTGGTGATGAGCGCCACACCGATACCGCGGACGATCGCCCTCACCCTCTACGGTGAGTTCGACATCTCGACGATCGACGAGCTCCCGCTCGGCCCGAAGAGGATATTCACCCATTGGGTTGCGACCTCCCGCCGGGATGAGGTGTACGATGAGGTTGGAAGGCTCCTCGGTGAGGGGAAGAAGGGTTACGTCGTCCTACCCCTCGTCGAGGAATCGGAGAAGGTGGAGGCGAGCGCTGCCGTTCAGGTCGCCTCAGAGCTGCAAGAGAGGTTCCCGGAGGCGGGGGTCGGCCTTCTCCACGGTCGCCTCGCTCCGGCTGAGAAAGCGGACGTCATGGATCGATTCCGCGCCGGCGAGGTCAAGCTCCTCGTCGCTACGACGGTGATCGAGGTGGGGATCGACGTCTGCGACGCCGACTTCATGGTGATCGAGCATGCCGACCGGTTCGGTCTCTCCCAGCTCCATCAGCTCCGCGGGAGGGTCGGCCGCGCCGGTCAGCGGGCCGTCTGCTTCGCCATCGCCGATGCGAGGACCGATGAGGCGAGGCGGAGGTTGAAGGCGTTCGTCGAAGGGCTCGACGGGTTTGCGATCGCTGAGGAGGACCTTCGGATCCGTGGTCCGGGCGATCTCCTCGGGACGCAGCAACACGGGTTCTTGAGCCGGTTGCGCGCCGTCGACCTCCTCTCCGATCTTGAGCTGATCCGCCTGGCGCGGGATGCGGCGCGCCGCGTCCATACGGAAGGGGTTTCCCAAGGCCTCCTCGATGAGATCGATCGCCGATTCGGGGAGGAGCTCAAATGGCTCCGGGTCTGATCAGGCCGTGATCCTCGTCCCCACCCGCTTGCCGCATGCGATCCTCTCGAGGGCGCCGGGCTTGTGGAAGTCAAAGACCTCGATCGGGAGGGAGTTCTCCCGGCATATCTCGACCGCCACCTGATCCATCGCCTGATAGCGGTGCTTCAGATAGTCGTCGTAGGTTATCTCGCTTAAGAGCTCGGCCGTCGGGTCCTCGTCTGGATCGGCGGTGTACACCCCGGCTATGTCCGATCCCTTGGCGAGGAGGTCGGCCCCGATCGCCACCCCCCTGAGGGCCGCCGCCGTGTCGGTCGTGACGAACGGGCTACCCGTCCCTCCGGCGAATAGGACGATCTTCCCATCGGCCAGTGCGGACCGCGCTTCACGTGGTGAGATCGGTCCGGTGAACTCGGTGTCGATCGCCGATTGGATGAGGACCTCTCGCCCCTCCCGCTCGAGGTAGCCCCTGAGGGCGATGGCGTTCAGCACGGTGGCGAGCATTCCGAGCGTATCCGCCTCGACCCGTTCGAGCCAACCGATCCTCCCACCGCGGATGATGTTCCCTCCGCCGAGGACAATCGCGATCTCGATCGATCTGACCCGGGCTATCTCACCGGCGATCCATTTAAGCCCCTCCGGGGAGAATACCCCCTCCTCCCCCTTGAACGCCTCGCCGCTCAGCTTCAGGAGGATACGGGAGGGGGTGCTCATCCTCAGGCCTCTCCCACCTCGTAGCGGACGAACCGCTTGACGTAGATGTTCTCTCCGGTCTTAGCCCTAAGGTCGGCGAGGAGACCTTCGATCGTCACCCCTGGATCCTTGACGAACGGCTGCTTGAGGAGGCATGCCTCTTCGTAGAACTTCTTCAGCCTCCCTTCGACCGCCTTCTCGACTATCTCAGGCGGCTTCCCCTCCCGCTCGAACTGCTTCCGGTAGACCTCGCGCTCGGCCTCGAGGTCGGCCTCCGGGACGTCCTCCGGCGAGACGTACCGCGGTTGAGCGGCGGCGATGTGCATCGCGAGGTCGCGGGAGAATGCGATGAACTCAGCGCTGTTGGCGGCGAAATCGGTGTTCGCCGCGATCTCCACGAGGACGCCGATCCGGGCGCTGTGATGGACGTAGGCCTCGATCCGCCCCTCGTTCGCCTCCCTCCCCTTGTGCCCCATCAGCTCGAGCCCCTGCTCGCGGAGGAGCTGCTTCGCCCGGGCGAAGTCCCCCTCCGCTTCGATGAGGGCCCGCTTGCAGTCCATCATCCCCACGCCGGTCTCATCCCGGAGTCTCTTTACGTCTTCACTTCGTATCGTCATCATCTTCCTCTACGGTCTCTTCCTTCTTGACCTTTTCTTCAACTTTTACCTCTTCGATCGACTCAGTTTCCGATTCCTCGATTGAGGCGGCCTTTTCCT
>CAZGRE010000032.1:0-16175 GCA_964528085.1 uncultured Thermotogae bacterium
ACCTTGGCGTAGCGGGCATCGACGGAGAGCCGGACATCCATCACGGTGGGGAACGCCTTCCGCACGGTGGGATCCCGGCTCTCAAACTCGATGATCGCTGCCAGCTCCCGCTGGATATCCTCGCGGAGCCGCGCCCGGTACCGCATCCCGCTCATATGATCTCCCTCTCTGCCTCTGCAAGGCGGTAACCCTTCCCGCGCTCGAACCGCCGCTCGAGCCGGGTGAGGACCGAGTCGGTGTAGCGGGGATCCTCCGAGAGATGAGCGACCCGGATCTTCAGCGAACGGAGGGCATCATCCCCCTTCACTTCGCATACAGCGAACGCCGTCCCGAGGCGATCTATCTCAGCGAGGATCCGCTTGACGATGGAGCGGCGCTCCTTGATCGAATCGACCCCATAGAGATGAAAGTCGAGGGTGAGAAGACCGATCTTCATCCTCTACTGGCGCGCTTCTTCCTTGAGCTCGAAGATTGAGAGGCGATCTCCGACCTTGACGTCGTCGAAACCCTTTATCCTTATCCCGCATTCGCGGCCGGCCGGGACCTCGCGCACGTCGTCCTCGAACCGCCGCAACGAGGCGATCTCCCCGACGAAGACCGTCTCACCGTCACGTAGGACGCGGACGCCACTACCGCGGACCGCCTTCCCATCAGCGATGTAACAACCGGCGACGACGCCGGCCGGGACCTTGAACGTATCCTTCACCTCAGCGACGCCGATCTCGACCTCGGAGTATTCCGGAGCGAGCCTCCCCTTGAGAACCCTCTCCATCTCGTCGACGAGATCGTAGATGATATCGTAGGTAAGGATCGAAACCCCCTCCCGATCGGCGAGCTTCCGCGCCTTCCCATCCGCCTTCACCCCGAACCCGACGACCGGACATTCAGCGGAGACGGATGCAGCGAGCAGAACGTCACTCTCCGATATCACGCCGACCCCGGCGTGGAGGATCTCCACCTCCACCCCTTCGACATCGATCGAGGAGATCTCGCGCCGGGCCGCCTCCAGCGCCCCGCTCGTCGCCGCCTTCAGGATCAGGCGGACCTTCTCCGCCTCCTCCCGCGTCTCGAACAGCTCCTCGAAGCTCGTCGGCCGGCGGACCCTCCGCTTCGGCTTCGCCTCCTTCCTCTCGTGCTCCTCAGTGAGCCGGCGCGCCTCGGCCTGATCCCGGACGACGGTGATCTCCGTCCCTACCGGAGGGACCCGGTTAAACCCGAGGACCCCGACCGCATCGCCCGGGCGCGCCTCCTTCACCCTCTTTCCCCGATCGTCGATCAGGGCGCGGACGCGGCCGTACGCCGAACCGGCGACGACCCAGTCCTTCTCGCGGAGCGTCCCCTCCTTCACCACCGCTGATGCCACCGGACCCTGCCCAGAGGAGAGGTGGCTTTCGATGATGACGGCGCTCAACGGACCGGCTGGATCGGCGCGGAGGTCCTCCATCTCCGCTACGAGGAGGATCATCTCGAGGAGCTCATCGATGTTCTCCCCTTTAAGGGCCGACACCTCGACGGTGATCGTGTCCCCCCCCCATGTCTCGGGGGTCAACCCCTGGCGGGCGAGATCGTTCATCACCTTGTCGACGTCAGCGTTCGGCTTGTCTATCTTGTTGATCGCCACGATCATCGGGACCCCCGCCGCCCTGATGTGGTCGATCGCCTCCACCGTCTGGGCCATCACCCCATCATCGGCGGCCACGACGAGGACGGCGATATCGGTCGCCTGAGCCCCGCGGGCGCGCATCCCGGTGAACGCCTTGTGCCCAGGCGTATCGATGAACGTTATCCTCCGGCCGTTAAGATCCGCTTGATAGGCGGCGATCCCCTGGGTGATCCCACCGGCCTCCTTCTCAGCGAGGTGGGAATCCCTGATCGCATCTAGAAGCGTCGTCTTCCCGTGATCGATATGCCCGAGGACCGAGACGATCGGAGGACGAGGGACACCCTTCTTCTCCTTCTTCGGGGGAGCGGGCTCCTTCTTCTTCTCCGGCTCCGCAGCTTCCTCCTCCTTTTTGGGGGCAGTCTCCTCTTGGTACAGGTTGACGATCAGGGCATACTCTTCCTCATCGACCGAGTTCGCCGCCTTCAGACCGGGCATCCCCATCTCAGCGAGCTTGGCGATCAGCTCCTTGCTCGTGATGCCGAGTTCTCTGGCTATTTCATAAATTCTCTTTTTCCCCAATTGCCGCTCCCCTTTGATTTAGAAACGTACGTAAATGCGGTTCTGACTATACGAAATCGATACTGTTCCGTCAAACCCCAGTCGGTTCGAAGCTTGCATGTAAGTGAGGGGAAAATGGAGTATCGACGATCATCCGCCGATAGGCGCATTCCCGGTGTCGAGCCACTCCCTGACCTTCTTGATGTCGAGCCAGGTCAGGTACTTCGGGCTCCCCTTCGCCCGCGAGGGGTAGCGGAGGAGATAGCTCGGGTGGAACATCGGGAGGAGGAGTATACCTCCTCTCCAGGAAAAGAACGTCCCCCGCGACTTCGTTATCCCTGGGGCCGAAGGGAGGAGCCACTGCGTCGCCGTGTTCCCCAATGTGACGATCAACCCCGGCTTGATCAGGGCGATCTGAGCCTCGAGATACGGGAAGCAGGCCTCCATCTCCGAACGGGCCGGAACCCGGTTCCCAGGAGGACGGCATTTCACGACGTTTGTGATGTAGACCTGATCGCGGCTGATATCGACCGATGCGAGGACCTCATCCAGCTTCTGCCCGGCCGGACCGACGAACGGCCTCCCGGTCGAGTCCTCCACCTCGCCCGGCCCTTCGCCGACGAACATCAACGGAGCCGCTGGATCGCCCTCTCCGAAGACGACGTTCGTCCTTGTCTTGCTGAGCGGACACCCTGTGCATGCAAGGACCCGGGCCCTTAGGGTATCGAGTGTAAGCACAGACGAGGTGGGCTCCATTGATGCCTCCCGGTCGGATCGAGAAGGGCCGGCAAAGCGACGCGCTCAGAGCGGGCAACGGGACTCGAACCCGCGACCCTCAGCTTGGGAAGCTGATGCTCTACCACTGAGCTATGCCCGCACACCTACCGATTATAGCAGAGGGCAAGGAGAGAGGACAAGCTATTCACGGAGCGCCTCCAGCGCAGCGAGGGTCTTCCCCCGGAGGAAGGCGAGCGCCGCTCCACCACCGGTCGAGATGTAGGAGACACGATCGGCAAGGCCGAACCGCTCGATCGCCTCACCGGTCTCCCCACCGCCGATGACGCTGAACGCCTCCGAATCGGCGACCGCCTCGGCTACCATCCTCGTCCCGTTCGCAAACGGCTCGATCTCGAACGCACCCATCGGACCGGCCCAGATGATCGTCTTCGCCTCGCCGATCTCGGCCTGAAACCGCTTGATCGTCTCCGGCCCGATATCGAGGCCGATCCAACCGTCCGGGATCGCACGCGCATCGACGATCCGCGTCTCAGCGGACGGGGAGACCTCCTCGGCGACGACCGCGTCGAGGGGGAGCTCGATCTTCACCCCCCTCTCCTCGGCAAGGGCGAGGAGGGAGGGGATCTCGTCGAGGAGCCCCTCGTCGACCTCCGAATCCCCGACTTCCGCCCCAGCCGCCTTGAGGAAGGTGAACGCCACCCCTCCGCCGATCAGAACGCCGTCGACGTGGAAGATCAAATCGTGGAGGACCCCAAGCTTGCTCCTCGCCTTCTTACCGCCGACTATCGCGATGTAGGGACGTTCCGGTGTTCCCGTCAACTTGGAGAGCGCCTCGATCTCCCGCTGCATCAGGAGCCCGGCGTACGCGGGGAGGTAGTCGGCGACCCCCAGCGTGGACGCATGCGCACGGTGGACGCTGGCGAAGGCATCGTTGACGAAGAGGTCGGCCAATCCCGCCAACTGACGGGCGAACCCTGCCTCGTTCGCCGTCTCCTCGCGATGGAACCGGACGTTTTCAAGGAGGAAGACATCCCCTTCCTTCCCTTCGGCGATCGCCGAAGCGACCTCCGGGCCGACGCAGTCGTCGAGCTTCCGTACAGGTAACGCGAGGAGCCCTTCCAGCCGTTCTGCAATCGGGTCGAGCCGGAGGGAGGGGACGGGCTTCCCTCCCGGCCGATCGAGGTGCGTCACGAGGACGAGCTTCGCCCCGCGCGAGAGGAGATCCCTGAGCGTCGGAAGCGACGCCTTGATCCGCCCATCGTTGGTGATTCGCCCCTCCTCCAACGGGACGTTGTAGTCGACCCGCACGAGGACCGTCTTCCCCGCCACGTCGGCATCCTGCATCCTTCGAATCGGAAAGGTTTCTCCCCCCATTGCGCCTCCTTCTCCCTGGACCGTAACCCCATTGAATGCCCTTCGGAAGGGGATTATAATCCTCTGCGATGAACAGTCAAAGCCTCATACTCCTGGCGATAGGGTTGTTCGTAGGGTTGATCGTGACAGCGGCAGCTATCGATCAGTATCTGTTCAACGAACACCCCCCGTCCGAGGTGAGCGGGCTCCTCTGGCGGGCGAAGACCGCGTTCGCCCACATCAAGGATCTGGAGGCCGTCCTCGAGGTCTCTGAGAGCAGGGGAGAGACAGAGCCGATCCGGATGCTCGTTCGTCTCGTCAACTCCCCCCCCCAGGCCCTCTCCATCCGCTACCTCGACCCCCCCAGTCTCCAGGACGAGCTGTTCACGGTGGACAACGACCTTCTCTCCCATTACATACCGGAGGAGGATCTGATCGTCGTCAAGCGCTGGGTAGGGATCCCGCTCGCCGCCATCGGCCTCTCTATCCTGGATCCGGCGCAGCTTGAGAAGGAATGGAAGACGGGGAAGGTGACGGTCCGCATACTGCAAAGCGTCCCCTCCTTCTCGACCACCCTCAGCTCAACCCCCCTATGCCTGTCGGAGACATTGAGCGGCGAGCCACTGACAATCCCGTATTCGTTCTGTCTCGACACCTCCGGCCCGGCGTGGATGAGCTTCGCCGAGCTGAGCGGGACGAGCCCGATTCGGACCGAGTACATACTCGAGGTGAGGGATGCCAAGACCGGGGAGCTCACCCGGATGATCTGGATCGACCGCGACACGTACTTCGTCAAGAAGGTCGTCTTCTTCTCCGGGGATATGCGGACGAAGACGATCACCGTTCAACGGATCGAAGTCGACCAGGGACTGACGGCAGAGGAGGTCCTCCGCCTCCCGACCGGGGCTCTCATCATCCGCGGATGAAGCTCAGTCGCTACCTTCCTCGGATTTGCTCCGGCGTCTGAACTCGTTCAGATCGAGCTCGTATTCGATGAATTCCTGGAACTCGTCCTCCTCGGCGAACGGGGACTCGATCCCCGCCACCTCGAAGACCTCATCGGCGATGTAGATCGGGCAGCCGACCCGGAGCGAAAGGGCGAGCGAGTCCGACGGTCGGGCATCGAACTCGAGGAGCTTGCCATGAGAATCGGTGAGGAAGATCGAGGCGAAGTACGTATTGTCCCGTACCTCCTTGATCACGACCTTCTCCACGTGAGCGTTCAGGTCCTCGAGCATCTCCTTCATCAACGCATGCGTCAATGGGCGCGGAAAATCCTCGCTCTGAAGCCCGAACGCGATCGAGATCGCCTCTGCATCGCCGATCCAGATAGGGAGTGCTCGCTTGGAGTGGCGGTCCTTTAGAAGGACCACCGGCGAATTGCTCGAAGGATCGACCAAGAGCGCTTTTATAATAACCTCTCGCATCGCAATCCTCCTCGTTGAGCGGATTATAGCAATCCGCCGCCCAGCAGACAATCCCCGTTCGATTGGCATTCATCCTCCCGATCTGTACACTCCTCGCCACGTGGGGTGATACGGATGTGCGGAATCATCGGGTATATCGGAACCGAGCGGGCGATTCCGATCCTCCTCGATGGGCTGCAGCGCCTCGAGTACCGCGGCTACGACTCGGCCGGGATCGCCGTGTTGCAGGGGGGGCGGATCCTCCGCTTCCGCCGCGTAGGGAAGGTCCGGGATCTCGCGGAGGAGCTGGCCGACAGCGAGGTCGAAGCGACGAGCGGGATCGGACATACCCGCTGGGCGACGCACGGTCCGCCGACGGAAGAGAACGCCCATCCCCATCTCGACTGCACCGGAAGGATCGCTGTGATCCACAACGGGATCATCGACAACCACCTCGCCCTGCGGAACCGGCTGCAGGAGGCCGGGCATCGGTTCGCCTCGGATACGGACACCGAGGTCCTCGCCCATCTGATCGAAGAACGCTACACGGGGGATCTTCGCGCTGCGGTGAGCGGCGCCATCTCGGAAGCGGAGGGGGCGTTCGCCCTCGCGGTGATCAGCTCCGACTCACCCGATCGGCTGGTCGTCGCCCGACGGGGGAGCCCGCTCGTCGTAGCGAAGGGTAAGACGGGAAGCTATGCCTGCTCGGACATACCGGCCCTCCTCGGCGAGGCGACCGAGGTTCAGTTCCTCGCCGACGACGAATTGGCTGAACTCACCCCGGACGGGTACCGCGTCTTCAACCTCGCCGGGAAGGAGCACGTCCGGCCGCCGCACCGAGTCTCCCTCGACCCGGTTTCGATCCAGAAGGCCGGGTACAAGCACTTCATGCTGAAGGAGATCCACGAACAGGCCCGCGCGGTCGGCGAATCTATTCGAGAGAAGATGAAGGATGACCTCAAGAAGATCGAGCTTGCCCGTCTCGATCGGATCAACACGGAGTTCGATCACGTCTACCTCGTCGCCTGCGGGACGGCCTACCACGCCGCGCTGACCGCCGAGTACCTGTGGGAAGGACTCATCCCCCTCCCGATCCAATCGATGATCGCATCTGAATTCCGCGTAAGATCGCCCCACATCACCGACCGCACCCTCGTCGTGGCGGTCTCCCAGTCGGGGGAGACGATCGACACGTTGATGGCCGTCCGCCGCGCGCACGAGATGAACGGGACCGTCATCGCCCTCGTCAACAACGAGCGCTCGGCGATCGATCGGGAGGCGGACGCGAGCGTCTACACCCGTGTAGGGATCGAGATCGGAGTCGCTGCGACCAAGACGTTCACCGCCCAGATCGCCGTCCTCGGCCTGATCGGCCTCTACCTCGCTCAGAAGCGTTTCGGGATGAGCGGAGAAGCGGTCAAGGAGGAGCTAGAACACCTCTCCCTCCTCCCCGGTTGGATCGCCGAGACCCTAAAGATGGAGGAGAAGGTGAAAGGACTCGCCGAGCGGCTCCATCGGGCGACGGACGTCCTCTTCCTCGCCCGCGGTCCGCTATATCCGATCGCCCTCGAAGGGGCACTGAAACTGAAGGAGATCTCCTACGTGCACGCGGAAGGGTATCCGGCCGGCGAGATGAAACACGGCCCGATCGCGCTGATCGAGGAGGAGACGCCGGTCGTCGTCCTCCTCTCCCGCGGGATCGCCTACGAGAAGGTCCTCGCCAACATGGAAGAGGTGAAGGCGCGGAAAGGGAGGGTGATCGCTGTGACCGACGCTCCGGACGACCCAGCGGTCGATCGCCTCGCCGACCACGTCCTCACCGTCCCAGCGGTTGAAGGGATCTCACGACCGATCCTGTTCACCATCCCGCTTCAGCTCCTTGCTTATCACATCGCCGTCTTGCGGGGGACGGACGTCGATCAGCCGCGGAACCTGGCGAAGACCGTAACCGTCGAGTGAGGGGTTCTTCCGTTCAATGGGCGAGGACGCCCACCAGCCGGTAGAGGTCAAGATCGACGTTCCCGGGCTCTTCATCCATCGCTGAGAGGGGGACGGCCACGACCTTATCCCTATCCAAGCCGGCGAACACCCCCCCCCGCCCCTCGGCGAGCCAAGAGACCGCCCCCTCGGCGAGCCGGCAGGCGAGGATCCGATCGAATGCCGTCGGTGAGCCGCCGCGTTGCACGTGCCCAAGGATCGTAACCCGCGTCTCTACCGCCCCCGTCCCCTCCAGATGAGCGGCGATCGTCCGGCCTGACGACTCCCCGTTGAGCGGGCGGTCCGTCGGGGAGAACCCCTCGGCGACGACGATGATCGAATGGTGCTTCCCCCTTCGCAGTCCCGCCTTCACCGACTCGGCGACATCGCTCAACGAGAGCGGGACCTCGGGGATGAGGACGACCTCGGCCCCACCGGCGAGCCCCCCCATCAGCGCGATGTAACCCGATTTTCGTCCCATCACCTCGACGACGAACGCCCTCCCATGAGAGATCGCCGTATCGCGAATCCGGTTCAGGCTTTCGACGACCGTGTTCAGGGCGGTATCGACCCCCATCGCCATCACCGTCTGGGGGATGTCGTTGTCGATCGAGGCAGGGATCCCGACCGCATTCACCCCTTGTTCATGCAGCCAGCGCGCACCGCAGAGGGATCCATTACCACCGATGACGATCAGACCATCGAGAGAGGTTCGGATCTGCTCTAATGCCTTCGCCCGTCCCTCCGGCGTGAGGAACGCAGCGGAGCGCGCCGTCCGGAGGATCGTCCCGCCGCGCTCGATGATCCCGCCGACCGCACGGTTGTCGAGGGGGAGGAAGTCGCCCGCGATCAGCCCATCGAACCCCCGGCGGACGCCGATCATCTCCAGGCCGCGCTCGGTCCCGCAACGGACCGCCGCCCGGATAGCAGCGTTCATCCCAGGGGCATCCCCACCGCTCGTCAGAATCCCGATTCGCATGGCTCGCAGAATAACCGAAAACCTACAAAAGAGAAACCCCTATGAAGGAATCAACCTCCCGGCGAGGGCCCTCTCGAAGATCTCAACGAGACGGCGGGCCGAGTTGCCGATCGACATCCTCTTCGCTTCCAGGAGCGCCCCTTGGCTGAGGCGGGAGTAGAACTCCCGATCGAAGAGGAGCTCAAGGGCGGCGCGGGCGAACGCTTCCTCATCCTCAGGGACGAGAACCCCGCTCAATCCGTCCTTGACGACGTCGCTCACCCCAAGGGCAGCGACCGCCACCGCCGGCGTCCCTCCGGCCATCGCCTCGACGAGGACCAACCCCTGCGTCTCGGCCTTGGAAGAGAAGAGGAATAGATCGGCCGACCTGTAAAGATCGACCAGCCGCCGCCGATCGAGGAAGCCGGTGAAGCGGACCGCCCCTTTCAGACCGAGCTTCTCCACCTCCTCCTCGAGGCCTACCTTGAGCGGTCCATCCCCGGCGATCACGAGGACCGCCCGGGGGTCGGAGCTGCGGATCCGGCCGAACGCCCGCAGCAAGAAGGAAAGGTTCTTCTCCCCGGAGAGCCGGCCGGCATAGAGGCAGAGGTGCGCCTCCTTCGGGATCCCGAGGGACTCCCGCGGATCCCAGGCCGCCGGACGCTCGTACAGCGAGAGAGGGGGGCCGAACGGAACGACATACATCGGCGTGCGGACGCCGTACCGCCTGAGCTCATCGTAGATCGACTGCGTCGGTACGGTGACCGCTGTAGCCCGGTTACACATGAGGGCCGAGTAGACCTCAGCCGCCTTCACCGGCGGGCGGAGGGGGCGGGGGACGTAGTGGCGAAGGGCGCTCAGGTAGGTGTGGTATGTCTGGATGTGCGGGATCCCGTAGTGATGCGCCGTCACCATCGCCACATAGGCGAGCGAAAACGGCGTATGACTGTGGACGACCTCCAGATCGCGCAGGCTCCGGACGGCGGCGCGGTTATACGGGAGCGCCATCCTCGCCGTCTTGTAGGTGAAGACAGGCCCGGCGCGAAACCTGAACGTCCGCGGTTCATCCTCCATCGGGCGGTCGTAACGGGGGGCGTAGACGTACGTCAGATGCCCGAGCCGCTCGAGCTCCTCGCGTAGCCAATGGACCGCCGTGGTCACGCCGCTGATCTCGGGGAGGTACGCATCCGTGAACAGCCCTATCCTCATCCGTCCCCCTCCAGCGAATAGACGCACACCCCCCCGACGAAGGTCATCTCCACCCGCCTCTCGTTGACCTCTCCCAAAGATAGGGATGGATCCTCGTCCAACACGACGAGATCGGCGAGGAACCCCTCCTCGATCCTCCCCTTCACCCGCTCTTCGAACCCGATCCGCGCACCGCCTTCGGTGTAGGAGGATATAGCCTCAGCGAGGGTGAGCCGCTGCGTCGGATAGGGGGCGTTCACCGCTGAGTGGATCCCGTAAAGCGGCGATATCGGCATCCCGTCCGAACCGAACGCAAGCGGGATCCGCTCATCGACGATCGACCTGAGCGGGTTGCTCGCGGCATCGCGCTCAGCCCCGAGGCGCTCGACGTACATCCTCCCCTCCCCCGACCAGTTCCCGATGAAATTCGGCTGCATGGAGAGACATAGGCCGAGCCTTTTCACGCTCTCTATCTGTCCGGGTCCCGGAAGCTCGAAGTGCTCGATCCGGTTCCGCAGCTCGGCGGGATCATTGAACGCCGAGTAGGCGCGGAGTACCTGGTCTATCGCCCGATCCCCGATCGCATGGACCGCCGCTTGGTAACCGATCCTTGTGGCAGAAGAAAGCAGTTGGAAGAGCTCCTCATCGGCGTAGTTTAGAATCCCGTTCCCCCCCGAGGGATATGCTTCTGCGACCGCTGCGCTCCCCGCCCCGATCGAACCGTCGGTGAAGACCTTCACCCCCAAGAACCGGAACCACCGATCGTTCTCACACCGCGCGATCCTCTCTATCTCGGATGGGGAACCGACCGTCTGATAGACGCCGATCCGGAGGAGGTCCCTCCCCCGCCGTTCGAACAGGACGGGGACGCGAGCGGGTTTTTCCATCGTGTGAACCGTCGTCACCCCCAACCGGTGACAGAGCCGGGCGGCGGCGGAGAGGGCATCGGCGAGGGTGCTCGGATCGGGCTCGATAGCCTCAAGGAGGGCCCATGCCGCTCCCTCGCGGAGGATCCCTCCCTCCGGATCGAACAGATCCGAGCCGGGATCGAGGAGGGCGGAAGCGGCACGGAGCCCGGCGCGGTTCAGGACGATCATGTGCCCGTCCATCCGGATAGCGCCGAGGGGGGAGTCGGGGGAGACCCGATCGAGCTCCTCCCTCGTCAGGTAGGATGCATCATCCCACCGGCTCTCATCCCATCCCTCGCCGATCACCCATTCACCCTGCCGCAGCTTCACCTCGTCCCTGAGGGCGGAGAGGGCCTCATCACGGGAGAGGCCGGAAAGATCGACCCGCCAACCGATCTCGCGCAGCCCCGCATCGAGCAGATGGACGTGCGCGTCGATGAACCCGGGGAGGACCGGCCGGCCGGAGAGATCGATCGTCTCCCTCCTCTGAATACCGAGGGAGGCGATCCTCCCCTCCCCGACGGCGAGGATCCGACCGCCGCCTATGGCAATCGAATCCTCCCTCCTATCCGGGAGGAGCAACCCGCGCTTGAGGATCAGTCCGGCCTCCATCTCCACCCGGGAACCCCCTCCGCCGTCCCCCTACTTCTGAATCGTAAGCCCGGCGATCTTCGTCCCAGGGAATCCTGTGATCTTCTCGCCTGTTTTCATCCCGGTTGCCGGATCGATCTGCACGATCTCATGACGATAAGCGTCGGCGACCCACAGGAACCCATCGTACCATGCGATCGCCGAGACAGGGAAGACCGAGGGATCGAGGGGTATGGGATCGCCGGTCACCTCGAGCTGAACCCCGGAGAGTATGTCAGAGGCGGGGATGATCTCGATCTCGTAGAGGAGCTGCGTATCCCCCTCCAGGTACCAGAGAGAGCCGGCCGGGCCGGACCCCTCCGCCCAATCCAGCCCTTGAGGGGCATACAGGAACGCCTCGTTCCCCACCTGCTGCGAGGCGTGGAAGTAGTTCGTCCCGAACGACCCGAGGACCTGGAAGCTCGTCGGGTTGAGCTCGTAGATCTTCCCGCTCAAGCCGTCGACATGCCAGACCCGCTCGGGCTCCGCCGCCCCGTACGTCAGCTGGAGCGGATCCTGCGCCGGCGCCGAGTGCTCGGCAGCGACCGCCCCTGTCTCAGGATCGACCCGGAAGATCCGCTGGAACCCATCCCCCTGGCAGACGACGTACAGCACCCAGTCCCCGTTGAACAGGGCGGCAGCGATCCCACGCGGCCGCGGAGCTGGGGAGGGGAACGAGGCGAGCTCGTTTCCTTCCATGTCGAGCTTGTAGATCCGAGCGAGGTTCTCGTCGGTCAGCCAGACGGCCGGCCCGACCTCAATCTCTACCGAGTCGCTCCTCGTCCTGCCGGAGGCGTCGCGAACCGTCAACGTGAGCGTGTAGCTCCCCGCATGCTTGTACGTGTAGGATCCGGCCTCTCCGTACCACTCATCCCCCGTTCCGAATGTCCAGTGGTAGGTGCTTATCCCCCCTGAACCGCTCGAGGAAGAACCATCGAATTCGATCGTGAACGGAACGATCCCCTCAGTCCCGCTGACCTCGATCACCGCATCAGTGCTCGAAAAAAGGGCGCATCCGAACAGACCGAGCGGGAGGGCGAGGAGGACCACCGCCAGCAACCAGAAGCGCATCTTTTTCATATTTTCTAACTCCCTCCTTTCAATCGGATTGTACCACGAGGCGAACGCGGAATAATAAACGCCATCGATGCCCGGTTCAGAATAGGGTTTACCTCCAATCATTTCCATATTCTTTGCATTTTAATTCGTGCTTATTACCTTGGACTTCCTCCGTTCTTCTAGTACCCTATCCCCAGTTAACGATCCGGAGAAAAGGTAACGCATCAAAACGAAACTCTTTACGGAGAAGAGAGGGGGTGAACACTAATGGCCAAGAAGGAGATCCTGGACAAGCTGTCGATCTACATCCCGCAGAAGAAAATGGAGCAGAGGCCGGTCGAACGGCTTATCCGTCTCGGCGAGAAACTCGACCGCTCGGTCAACTACCTCGTCGTCGATGCGATCCTGAAGTACCTCGATCGCGAGGAGAAGAAGCTCTAACGACCGGGTACCTGGACTTGCATATATGAAGCGAGAAGCCCTCTAGAGGGCTTCTCGCTTCTTCGTTCGGCCGCGATAGAAGACAAGTCGCGCGATTCAGCGAAAAGACGCAGCGAAGGCGGGGGACTCGGGCGATGCGCTCACGCTTCCCAGGGCGACCTGCGTTAGGTGCGGATCATCCTTCGCCGGGCCCGCCTTCACCGCGTCTACAAGGAGGTGCTCTATCCCGCTCATCGGCGCCACCCGGAGATCGGCCGATGAACGTGATATCGGTTACCTAGGACAATCGAACGCCCGATCTCTTGCCTTGTCCAATCCATCGATCACCCGGCGGAAGGGCAACGCTCACCGGACGAGGGGACCGCTGTCCCATATGGTTACCATTCGGGAGAGCCTCGCCGTATAATCGATCCCCTATGGATATCCGTACCGAGATCGAGGAGCGGCTCCTTGCGCGCCCCCTTCCCGCGGGGTTTCCAGAGGGTATCGTCCTCCCCGACTACGGCGGATTCGCCATCACCTCCGTTCCCTCCCTGATCGAGCGGGTCTTCGGTGCCGTTGAAGGGGAGACCCCTCTCAGCGAGGCGATCGATCCGCCTCGGTACGAGCGGGTGATCCTCCTCATAATCGACGGGCTCGGCTACCGGAAGATAACGGAGCTGTTCGCCGGTCATGACGATCTCGCCCTCCGGGATCTGAGCGAGAGGGGGAGATTCATCCCGATCACCTCGGTCTTTCCGGCGACGACGACCGCGGCCCTCGCGGCATACAGCACCGGCCTTCCCCCCTCTGCTCACGGGCTGATCGGCTACCGCCTCTACTTACGCGAGACAGCGGCGATCACCAACATGATCCATCTCTCCCTCGTCGGGACAACAAAGGATGGAACGGCGATAGAGGCCGGCCTCGATCCGGATAAGCTCCTTCACCATCCGACCCTTTATGAGAAGCTCCAGCCCCGCGGGGTCGCCACCCATACCCTACTTCCCGCGTACATAGTGAAAAGCGGGCTTTCGAAGCTCCTCTATCGGGGCTCGACGGCGATCCACCCCGCCGTCAGCTTCCCAGACATGCTCGTCGCCGCCCGGGGGATACTGCGGGATGCTAAAGAGCCGACGCTCGTCACCCTCTACTGGCCGAGCCTCGATAGTGTGGGGCACCTACGCGGACCGGAGAGCGACGCCTACACGGCCGAGGTGCTGAGCATCGATTATGCCATCCGGCGCGAGCTCCTCGGCCGCGTGAAGCAGACCCTCCTCGTCGTCTCAGCGGATCATGGGTTCGTCCCGATGGAGAAGTCCGACTACGTAAACCTCTCATCCCTCCCCGGGCTCAAGGATGCCTCAATCCTCCCGCCGGTCGGGGAGCCGCGCGCCTCCTACCTTTACCTGAAGAACGGCTCCCGCGATCGCCTCGCCGGCGAGGAGCCGCATCTCCTCCCCGGGGGGCTGTTCAGCCTCAGCGCAAGACGGGCGCTCGCCAGCGGGCTCCTCGGTAAGGGAGAGATCCATCCTGAGGTTAAGAACCGGTTGGGGGACCTCGTCATCGTCTCCACGGGTAGGGCAGGGATCCACCACCCGTATCCCGACGCCCGCTTCCTCCGGGGGATGCACGGCGGGCTGACCGCCGAAGAGATGCTGGTTCCATTGATCGTCTGCGAACTGTAAGGAGAAAGGAGTCCCATGGTCGTCATCGGAAAGAGCCTCGAAGTCGAACCAGTCGTCTACGACGACGGAGAGAGCGTAGCCGGTGTTGAGAAGCGCGTTCTGATCGGTCCGGCGAACGGCGCACCGACGTTCGCCGTCCGGAGGTTCACCGTCGCGCCGGGAGGGTACACCCCCTATCACAAGCACCCCTGGGAGCACGGGGTGTACGTCCTCGCCGGGAAGGGGACGATCAAGTCGGCCGACCGGAGCGATCCCGTCGGGCCGGGGGATTACGCCCTCGTCCCCCCGATGGAGGAGCACCAGTTCGTAAACGCCGGGGAGGAGCCGTTCGAGTTCATCTGCGTCGTCCCGCTCGCAGGCGAGGAGTAGATGAGAGAGCGCGTCCTCCTCTGCATGAGCGGCGGGGTCGACAGCACCGTCGCCGGGCTCATCCTGAAGGAGGAGGGCTACGAGGTCGAAGGGATCACCTTCTGGTTCTGGTCGTTCCCGGGAGCGCCGGATTACGGGGGGAGGACGAAGTGCTGCTCCCTCGATCGCGCGGCCGTCGCCGCATCCGAGCTTGGAGTCAAGCATCGGACGATCGACGCGAGCGCCGAGTTCTACGAGCTTGTCATCCGCGATTTCGTGGCGCGGTACCGCCGCGGCGAGACCCCTAACCCGTGCGGCCGGTGCAACCGCTACCTCAGGTTCCGCCTCGCCATCGATTACGCGCGTGAGAACGGGTTCGACTACGTCGCGACCGGGCACCACGTCCGCCTCGTTCGGGGAGAAGACCGCCTCTATCATCTCCTCCGCGGGAGCGACCCGAAGAAGGATCAGTCCTACTTCCTCTACGGCTTAAGCCAAGGGGACCTCGAGCTCATCCTCTTCCCCGTCGGGGGGCTCAAGAAAGATGAGGTGTTTGCGATCGCCCGTTCGGCCGATCTCTCTGCCGCAGAGCTCGGAGAAAGTCAGGATCTCTGCTTCGCAATCGACGGGAGGACCGACTTCCTGTTCGACGCGGCTGATTTCAGGCCAGGCCCGATCCTCGACCTTGCGGGAAACCGCCTCGGCACGCACGACGGCCTTCCCCACTACACGATCGGGCAGCGCCGCGGCCTGCGGATCCCTGCCCCGCAGCCCTTATTCGTCGTCGATATCGATCCGGGGAAAAACGCCCTGATCGTCGGGAGGGAGGAGGACCTCTACCGGGGGTCGCTCCACGCCGAGGAGGCGAGCTTCATCTCGGGCAAGCCGCCGGAGGAGGGCGCGCGCGTCGAGGCGAAGATCCGCTATCGCTCATCCCCGGTCGGGGCCGTCTTTCATCGGATCGGGCCAGATCGGTTCGCCGTTGAGTTCGACGAGCCGCAGCGGGCGATCACCCGCGGGCAGATCGCGGCGATCTACAAGGAGGACGAGCTCCTCGGCGGGGGGACGATCGCTGAGATCGGCGGGGTTTCACCCGACGATCCTGGCGCGTAAAATGGGATCGGAGGGGTGGGTGAGCGGACGAAACCACCGGTCTTGAAAACCGGCAGATCGAAAGGTCTCGCGGGTTCGAATCCCGCCCCCTCCGCTTGTCCTCCTTTCCCCCGAGGGATAGAATGAAACGAGAGCCGGAGAGGTAGTCAAGCGGTCCAAGACACCGGTTTGCTAAACCGGCGAGGGGTTCACGCTCCTCCGCGGGTTCGAATCCCGCCCTCTCCGCCA
>CAZGRE010000033.1:0-16092 GCA_964528085.1 uncultured Thermotogae bacterium
GAGGATGATGTCGATCTTGTACTCCTCCATCGCCGGGTACAGGATCTCCTCCACGTTCCGCCGGAGGCGATGGATCTCGTCGATGAAGAAGAGATCGTGCGGCCGGAGGTTCGTCAGGATCGCGGCGAGATCCCCGGCCTTCTCGATCGCCGGGCCGGAGCTGATCCTGATGTTCACCCCCATCTCCGCGGCGATGATCTGGGCTAGGGTCGTCTTCCCCAATCCGGGAGGGCCGTGCAGCAACACATGATCGAGCGGCTCGTCCCTCGCCTTGGCGGCTTGGATGTAGATCAGAAGCTTCTCCTTGATCTCGCCCTGACCGATGAACTCGGCAAGGGAGACGGGGCGAAGGCGGCTCGGTAACGTCTCATCTTCCAGTTGGAAGCCGGCGATCCGCTCGGTCCTCATACCGGCGAGATTGTACCGGTGAACGGATCGGCGACCAACCGCTCGATGAGCCGTGTGATAATATCCGTATGAGGAGACCGATATGGAGAGCGGGACGGTCATCACCATCGGGACGTTCGACGGGGTCCACCGCGGCCATCAGGAGATCCTGGGCCGGGTGAGGGCGCGCTCGGAAGGGCTGCAACTCCCGAGCGTCGCCTACGTCTTCGAGACACCCCCCCGCGCCTTCCTCAGGGAAGGGGATCCCCCCCGCCGCCGCCTCCTCCTCCCCCCGTCGGTCCGGTATAAGCTGATCCGCCGGTACGTCGATCGGATCGTGAAAGCATGCTTCTCCGAGATCCGTCTCCTCTCATCGGAGGGGTTCATCGCCGATATCGTGGTCGGAGAGCTGAGAGGGAAGGAGATCATCGTCGGGGAGGGATTCCGGTTTGGAAAGGGGCGGGAGGGGGATATCACGACCCTCCGCTCGCTCGCATCCGCACACGGCTATCGGGTGGAGGGGGTACCGCCGGTGATTGTCGACGGCAAGGTGGTGAGCAGCACGCTGATCCGGGGGCTCCTCTCCCAGGGGAGGATCGCCGAAGCGACGCGCCTCCTCGGCCGGTTCCCCGTGTTGATCGGAGAGGTGACCAGCGGTGACCGGCTCGGAAGACGGCTCGGGTATCCGACGGCGAACCTGAGGATCTCCCCCGAGATCCTCCTTCCGGGAAGCGGGGTATACCTCGCGCGGGCGTTCGTCGCCGGTGGGTGGGCGGATGCCCTCCTCTACATCGGAACAAGGCCGAGCGTCGAAGATAAGGATCTTCGCTGCGAGCTTCACCTCATGCGAGAGCCTGCAAGGGAGCTGTACGGCCTGACGATCGAGGTGAGGATCCTCGAACGCCTCCGAGAAGACCGGGCCTATCCCTCACTCGACGATCTCCGGAGGCAGATCGGCCGTGACCTTCGCCGCGCCCGCGAACGGCTCCGCCACTATCCGCCGTTCCTCGAACGAATCGACGGTTGAAAAGCGCTTTTCCGTAACCTACCATTAGCCGGAATGATCACGTTGGGGATCGATACATCCGAGCGGGAGGGCGGGGTTGCGCTCTACAGCGAAGGCGGAATCTCAGAGGAAGTCCTCTTCGAGGGGCCGCTCCGTCACGCCGAGTCGCTCTTCCCAGCGATAGACCGACTCCTCAAGCGAGCCGGCCTCGATAAGGGAGAAATCGAGCTCGTCAGCGTCAATCAGGGGCCGGGGTCGTTCACCGGGCTGCGGATCGGCCTTGCGGGAGCGAAGGGACTCTGTCAGGGGCTGCATATCCCACTCGTCGGGGTCGACGGGACGCTCTCCTACCGGTCTCGGCTACCGGATGCGGAGCGCGTCTGCGTGATCATCACGAGCCGGCGCGACCTGGTGTATGCGCGGTGGTTCGCCGGCGAGCGGGCCAAGGGGGCGACCCGCCTGTTGCATGAGGAAGAACTGATCGGAATGCTCAGTAAGGAGGGGAGGGAGATGACGCTCGTCGGGAGCGGTGCTCCTCGGGTCTACGCCCGGGTGAAGGAGAACCGAGCCCTCCGGATCGCCCCGGAACGGCTGAATCAGCCTTCGCCGCTCGCCATCGCCCGACTCGGCGCCGGAGACGGGCGGCTCGACCGGCTCTTCCAGCTCGAACCGACGTATGTGGAGTCGATCCTCGCCTAGTCAACCGAGAACGATAAGAGGTGAATCAGATGGCAAGAGTTTGCGAGATCTGCGGGAAGAAACCGGTCGCCGGGAACACGATCAGCCATTCCGGCCGGCACACACGGAGGGTCCGCACCCCGAACATACAGCGCGTGCACGCAATCGTCGACGGCCGCCGGACATGGATCTATGCATGTACCCGCTGCATCAAATCGGGTCGCGTCGTTAAGGCGGCATAAGGGCCACGAGCGGTTGCGCTGAAGCTCCAAGGAGGGAGGATAGGATGTCCGCCGACAACGAAGGAGCGATCCCCGGGGAAGTCATTTCAACGGAGAGCGGGAGGATCGTCGTCCGGTTGGACACGGGCGAACTCGGGATACTAGTCTCCCTACCGGGAAGAGCGCTTGAGGTCGGATTCCGGAGCCTGTTTCGGATCGAGCGGCGCACCCCGACCGGGGAGCTCTCTCTCGCACAAGCAAACCCGGACGAGAACGCTCCGTCGCCGGCGTTCGACCGGGAGTTCACCCGTCTGAGAGACGCCCTGGCGAACCATCGCCCCGCGGCCATCCAAGAGAGGGTCCATCACAACCCTCTCGGAGAGGAGCGGATGGAGGGATGGATCGAACGCGTCGATCAGGCGGTGGCTCGGCTCCGGAAGCATCGCGCCAAGCGGCTGAACGAGCGGAGCTAATCGGCACAAGGGAGGGTAAATGCCGAGCGGGAAAGTACTGATAGAGGCGGAGAGATGCAAGGGGTGCGGGTTGTGCATCGCGGCGTGCCCCCAGAACGTCCTCGCCTTTTCCGGGAAGATCAACAAGAGCGGCTACAACTACGTCCACATGGAGCATCCGGAGAAATGCGTCGGTTGCGCGTTCTGCGCCATGACCTGCCCGGAGGTGGCGATCGAGGTCTACCGCGAGAGGGTAGCGGCGTAAGGGGGGAAGATGGGTGAGAGGAAACTGATGCGGGGAAACGAGGTGATCGCCGAGGCGGCGATCCGCGCCGGTTGCCAGTGCTACTTCGCCTACCCGATCACCCCGCAGGCCGAGCTCCTCGAGCACATGGCGAGGAACATGCCCCGTCTCGGCCGGACGTTTGTGCAGGCGGAGAGCGAGATCGGGGCGATCAACATGGTCTACGGAGCGGCCGCGGCCGGGGTGCGAACGATGACATCGTCATCGTCGCCCGGGATCAGCCTGAAGCAGGAGGGTATCTCCTACATTGCCGGGTCGAACCTCCCGGCGGTGATCGTCAACATCATGCGCGGCGGCCCGGGGCTGGGGGACATCGCACCGGCACAGGGGGACTACTTCCAGGCGACAAAGGGGGGAGGGCACGGGGACTATCACATGATCGTCCTCGGCCCGTCGACCGTACCCGAGGCGGGCGAGCTGACGATCCTCGCGTTCGACCTGGCGGACAAGTATCGGACCCCGGTGATGATCCTGGCCGACGGGATGCTCGGACAGATGATGGAGCCGGTCGAGCTTCCGGATCCGATCGATCCGGAGAGCCTCCCTAAGAAGGACTGGGCCCTCACCGGGGCGAAGGGGAGAAACCCAAACATCATCCTGAGCTTCGACCTCGATCCCGAGGTCTTAAAGAGGATGAACCTCGAGCTACAGGAGAAATACAGGGCTATCGAGGAAAACGAGGTCCGCTACGAGGAATACGAGACAGACGACGCAAAGATCGTGATCGCCGCCTACGGGACGGTCGCCCGGATCGCCAAGACCGTGGTCCGGCGGGCGCGGGCGGAGGGGATCAAGCTCGGGCTGTTCCGGCCGATCACCCTGTGGCCGTTCCCCTACGAACCGCTGCGGGAGCTCGCCGAACGGGTCGACACGGTACTCACCGTGGAGATGAGCGCCGGACAGATGTGGGAAGACGTCAGGCTGGCGGTCGGGGAGCGGGCGAAGACCCCGTTCTACGGTGAGATGGGCGGGGTCGTCACAACGCCGAAGAAGATCCTGAGCGAGGTGAGAAGATATGCCGGTTAACACGGAAAATATGGTGAAGGTGTTCTCCCGGCCGGAGTCCTTGACCGACGCGCAGTTCACCTACTGCCCTGGTTGTCATCACGGGATCCTGACGCGGATCATCGCCAAGGCGATCGACGAGCTTGAGATCGCCGAGCGGACGGTTACGATCGCCCCGGTCGGTTGCGCCGTCTTCGCCTACCTCTGGTACCGCTGCGACGCGGTCCAGGCGTCGCACGGGCGGGCGAGCGCGGTGGCGACCGGGATCAAGCGGGCGAACCCGAACCTCGTCGTCATCTCCTATCAGGGGGACGGGGACTTCGCGAGCATCGGGACGGCCGAATCGATCCACGCAGCGAACCGGGGGGAGAACATCACCGTCATCTTCGTCAACAACCAGGTCTACGGGATGACCGGCGGAGAGATGGCCCCGACGACCCTTGTCGGCCAGCGGACGACGACGACCCCGGAGGGGCGGGATCCGGGCTACTTCGGCTACCCGATCCGGTTCTCAGAGCTGATCGCCACCCTCGAGGCCCCGGTCTACGTCACCCGCCAGGCCCTGTACGACACGCGCCGGATCATGGACACGGAGAAGGCGATCAAGAAGGCGATCACCTACCAGGTCGAGGGGAAGGGGTACTCGCTCGTCGAGGTCCTCACCACGTGCCCGACCAACTGGCACATGTCCCCGCTCGAGGCGAACAAGCACGTCGCCGAGGTCGTGACCAAGGCGTTCCCGCTCGGCGACCTGGTAGATAAGGGGAAATGATGGAGCGTTCAGTGATAATCGCCGGGTTCGGCGGACAGGGGGTAATCCTCGCCGGGAAGATCCTCGCCCAGGCGGGGATGGATCACGGCCTCGAGGTGACATGGCTCCCGTCCTACGGGCCGGAGATGCGAGGGGGGACGGCGAACTGCACCGTCGTCCTCTCCGAGGAGATGGTCGGCTCCCCGATCGTGGACGAGCCGACCGATCTCATCGCGATGAACCTCCCCTCCCTCGACAAGTTCGAGCCGATGGTGGCCAAGGACGGGACGATCGTGGCGAACCGGTCCCTGATCGACCGGGAGGTGAACCGGGACGATCTCACCGCTCATCTCATCGACGTCCATTCCCTCGCCGAGGAGGCGGGGAGCTCCCGCGCGATCAACATGGTCGCCCTCGGGGCGTACCTGAAGGCGACCGGGGTCGTACCGCTCGAGGTCGTAAAGCGGGCGATGGCGCGGATGCTCAAGGAGAGCGGAAAGGAGAAGTTCGTCCCGCTGAACGAGCGGGCACTCGAGCTGGGGTACGAAGCTGTCTGAACGGATCATCAACCGGGACGAGATATTCTCCGGGCGGTTCCTCCGGCTCGTAGTCGACCGGGTGCGGCTTCCCGACGGATCGGAGGCCACCCGTGAGCTCCTCCTCCATCCGGGCGCGGTCGCGATCCTGCCGATCCTCGAAGACGGGAGGATCCTCCTCGTCCGCCAGTACAGGCATGCAGCGGGGAAGGAACTCCTCGAGATCCCAGCGGGGAAGCTCGATATCCCGGGGGAGGCCCCCTGCGACTGCGCCGCCCGTGAGCTTCGCGAGGAGACGGGGTACGAAGCGACCGAGTGGGAGGAGCTATTGACGTTCTATACCTCCCCCGGCTTCACAACCGAGACAATCACCCTGTTTCGCGCAACCGGCCTCACTCAGGTCTCATCTCCCCTCCCCGGCGAGATCGCAGGGATAGAGCGATTGACGGAGACGGAGCTTCGTGAGTCGATCCGAGACGGGAGGATCACCGACGGAAAGACGATCATCGCCTCTTTATTCTCCTTAGCCGAGGAAGAGAACACCTCACCATGAACCAGAAACCCAAACCGGACCGAGAAAAGGGGTCGAGCTTCTTCAGCTACGGGAGGGGGAAGGACGGCCACTATCGGTTCGATCCGGACCTCCTCCCGGAGAACTTCCGGTTGATCGGGAGGGGGGAGATCGGGGGAAAGGCGCGCGGCCTTCTGTTCGTCATCGACCGGATGAGGCAGGGGGTGAGATTGACCGGCTTCCCCCAGCTGATCCGTTTCCCCGACTCGACCGTCCTGACGACCGAGATATTCGACGACTTCATGCGGGAGAACCGCCTCGAACGCGCGGTCGTCGCCGGCTGTGAGAGCGCGATCTCCCTGGAGGAGCTCGAAGAGCGGATCGTCGCCGCCCCGTTCCCGAAGAAGTGGGAGGAGGAGCTGGCCGAATTCTTAAAAGTCGAGTCGCGGCCGCTCGTCGTCCGCTCCTCATCGGTGATGGAGGACAACCCGGATTACTCGTTCGCCGGGATATACCTGACCGACTTCCTCTCAAACCGCGGGGGGGTCGATCAGCGGTTGGAAGAGCTGAAGAAGGCGATAAAGCGCGTTTATGCATCGACCTTCGCCCAGAACGCCCGCGCCTACCGGAAGCGGCACGGCCTCGATTGGCATAACGAGAAGATGGCGATCCTGATCCAGAACATGATCGGACAGCCATACCCCCACGACCTCTTCTATCCCCTGATCGGTGGGGTCGCGTTCTCCCGCAACTACTACCCGTGGACGGCTCGGCTGAAACCGGAGGACGGGATCGTCCGGCTCGTCGTCGGTACGGGGACGCGCGCCGTCGGCCGCGAGTACGCACGTGTATTCTCACCGTCGATTCCCGGCCTCCGGCCGGAAGGGAACGACGTAAAGTCGATCATCCGCTATTCGCAGGAAACGGTCGACGCCCTCGACCTCAAGAGGGGGAGGCTCGTGCAGCGACGGCTGAACGAGCTCGATAATCCCTTGCTGTTTAAGGTCTGCTCGATCATCACCCAGGACGGAACGATCCGCGAGCCGCTCTCGGTCACGCGGAACCTCGCGGCGAACGAGCGGTTCCTCGCGACGTTTTCGCGCCTGATCGAAGGGGATTCGATAATCCCCTTCACCCCGCTGATCCGCCAGCTGTTGATCGACCTCGAGGGATTGATCGGCTCACCGGTCGACATCGAGTTCGCCGTCGACTTCCCAGAAACGGGGACCCCCCTCTTCTACCTCCTTCAGACGCGACCGCTCGGAAACCGGCCGGAACACAGGAGGATCAGGGTTCCGCATGTGGCTCCAGAGCGGGTCGTCCTCTCGGCATATCATGTCCTCGGAAACGGGAGGATCGAAGGGATCAGACACCTGGTCATCGTCGAGCCGGCTTCGTACCGGCTGGAGGAGGCGTACGCCATCGCCCGGACGATCGGCCGGATCAACCAGCGCCTCGTCGAGGCGGACGAGCCGTACATTCTGATCGGTCCGGGGAGATGGGGTTCGACCAACCCCGGGCTCGGGGTCCCCGTCAAATACGGCGAGATCTCCGGCGCAGCGGTGATCGTCGAGATGTCGACCGCTTCGTTCGCCCCCGAGCTATCCTACGGGACGCATTTCTACGCCGATATGGTGGCGAGCGGGATCCTTTACCTCCCCCTGAACGAAGGGGAAGGGGACTATCTGAATCGCCGCCTCCTCGCCGAGCAAGAGATCGCGTACAAGGACCGGTACATCACCCATTACACGATCCCATCCGGCCTGAACGTCTACGTCAACGGCGAAACCCGTCACGGCCTGATCGCCCTCCGCCGGAGGGTCGGCAAGCGGGATGTTATTCGAACAGGTCGACGAGATAAAGGAGGAAATCCTCGACCAGACGCGGCTTAGCGAGCGCCTCACCGAGCGGGACAGGCTCGATCCTCATCCCGTGCACAGCGGTCATCACGTCGAATTTCCCGTCGAGAGCGAACTCGATCGCAGCCGCTCCGAACCGCGTGGCAAGGATCCGATCGAACGGGCACGGGCTCCCACCCCGCTGGAGATAGGCGAGGTTGGTCACGCGTACCGGGATCTTCATCCGCTCGGATAGGAGGTTAGCGATGTACTGTCCGACCCCGCCGAGCCGGACATGGCCGAACTCATCGACCATCGCCTCGGTGACGACCTGCCCCCTCAACCCCTCGGGGACCGCCCCTTCGGCGACAATCACGATGCTGAAGTGCTTCTTCAGCTCTTCGCGCCGCTTGATCTTCTCGTAGACCTCGTCGATCTTAAACGGCTCCTCAGGGATGAGGATGACGTCCGCCCCACCGGCGACCCCTCCCATCAGGCTGAGCCAGCCGGCGTCACGCCCCATCACCTCGAGGATCAGGACGCGGTGGTGGGAGGCGGCTGTCGTGTGCAACCGGTCAAGGGCATCGGTGATCGCATCCAGAGCGGAGAAGAAACCGACGGAGTAGTCGGTCATCGCGATGTCGTTGTCGATCGTCTGTGGGATCCCGATCGCCTTCACCCCATGCGGGGCGAGCCGATGGGCGACCCCCATCGTGTCGTCCCCGCCGATCGCGATCAGAAAATCGATCTCGTTCTCAGCCAGGTTCTCCAGGATCCTCTTCGGCCCATCCTCCACGTTGAACGGGTTTGTACGGGAGCTTCCAAGGATCGTCCCGCCGATGTGGAGGATCCCCGAGACGTCGGACGGGCCGAGCGGACGGACGAGATTATCGAGCGGCCCGCGCCATCCCTTGAGGAACCCGATCGTCTCGACCTCGTGCTTCAACCCGAACCGGACGATCGAGCGGAGGATCGCGTTTATCCCGGGGGAATCCCCACCACCGGTCAGAACACCGCACCTAAACATCCGATCCCCCCCCGAGTGCATGCCCGCCGCTCCCCGCCTGCTCGAGGAGAGAGAGGGCGACCTGTTTCACCCTCTCCTGAATCAACCTTCCGACGACCCGCGGATCGAACGCCTTCTTGTCCGGCCGCCAATCACCCGACGGGAAGAGGTTCAAGGTGTCATCCTCCACCCCCTCGGGCGGGATTATCCCTGCTGCGTGTTCGAGGTAAAACTCACACGCCGCTCGGCCGTAGGCGTACTGATAGTGGGTATCCTTGTTCAGCTTCCGGATCCCAGACCGGATCGCCGCCTTCACCTGCTCGGGGAGGAGGCCGGAGGAACCGTGCAGGACGAGCGGAATATCGAATCCGTTCTTTCTTAGCTTTTCGTCTATCTTCTGCGCAAGGTCGATCCTAAGGGAGATCTTCTTCCCCTTCGACACCCCGTGTTCGGTCCCGATGGATATCGCAAGGAGATCGGCCCCGGTCTGCTCGATGAACTCGAGGGCCTCATCGGGATCGGTATAGTACGCCTCATCCGAGGCGATCTCATCCTCAACCCCCTTGATCTTTCCGAGCTCGGCCTCAACGAGGATCCCGCTCCCTTCCGCCATCTCCACCACCGACCGGCTGATCCTCACGTTCTCGGCGAACTCCTCCCGCGAGGCGTCGATCATGATCGAGGAGACGAGCCGCTTATCGATCGCCTCCTCGATGATCGGAGTCTCCTTAACCGTGAAATGATCGAGGTTAATGAACACGCTGATCGGAACGGACGAAGCGAGCTCGTGGATCATCCGAGTGAGGGCGCGCAACCCGGCGCTCACATCCCCCCCGCCGGCGAACCTCGCCGCACCGGGGCTGATCTGAACGATCAGGTCTGAGTCTCCCTCCACGTATGCATCGAGAAGGCCGAGGAGGACGTTCAGCTCAGCGATGTTGTTCGCCATGAATGCGTACCCCCCGGCCTGGGCCGATCGGTACGCCTCCCTAAGCCTCTCCCCACCAGCGAACGGCATATCCCCTCCTTTAAACTTAAGGGAGAGAGTTTATGCAGAAGGGTGCGGGTACTCAAGCCGGCTGAAACGGCCGGATGAGATCGAGCCGGTTTTGCAGGATGATCCTCGCCAATCGGAAGGCGGCAGCACTGAGCGGTGCTGTCAACCCCTCGCCGAACGAGAGGTCGGCCGGCTCGACCCCGATCAGGATCAGATGGGAGGCCTCCTCCCTTATCCGCTCGAGGACGAACGGGATCGGAAGGGAATGCGTGGAGATAAGCATCGTATCGCTCGCCCGGGAGGGGAGCCGGCGGATCGAACCGGGAGGGAGGCCCATCGCCGCAGCATCGACGACCACGACAAGATCGGGGCGGTTTCGAGCGGCGATCCCGACCGCGTTCTCAAGCGCGCTCCCACAATCGATCGCCAGCCAATCGCTGTCGGCGAGGAGCGCGGCGACCGTCGGCCCGATCCCGTCATCGCGGGAGAGCCTGTTTCCCACACCGAAGAGGAGGCGCTTCATCCCCCCTCTTCCGGGAGGCTGCGGAATCGCCCGACCTTCCGGTAGCGTTCGTAGCGGCGGGAGAGTAGCTCCTCGATCGGCACCTGCGACAGCTCATCGAGCTGACGGCCGAGCTCATCCTTCAGCGCAGCCGCGGTCTCATCGAACCCCTTGTGCGCCCCGCCGAGCGGCTCGGGGATCACCCGATCGATCAGGCCGAGGTCGAGGAGGCGGGGGGCGGTCAGGCTCAACGCCTCGGCCGCCTCCCTCACCTTCCCCTTGTCCTTCCAGAGGATCGCCGCCGCCCCTTCCGGGCTGATCACCGTGTAGATCGCGTTCTCCAACATCAATACCCGATCGGCGAGTCCGATCGCGATCGCCCCACCGGAGCCGCCCTCACCGATGACTACAGCAATCAGAGGCGTACGGAGCCGGGACATCGTAAGGAGGCTCTCGGCGATCGCCCCACCGATATTCAGCTCCTCGGATTCGAGCCCTGGGTAGGCGCCGGGGGTGTCGATCAGCGAGACGACGGGGAACGAGAACCGCTCGGCGAGCTCCATGATCCTCTTCGCCTTCCGATACCCTTGCGGCCGGGGCATCCCGAAGAACCGCTCCCGGTTCTCCTCGGTCGAGCGCCCCTTCTGCTGGGCGATGATCGCAACCGGCTTCCCATCGAGCCGAGCAAGACCGGTGATCAACGCCCGGTCGTCACCGGCGATCCGATCCCCGTGCAGCTCATAGAACCCTGAGAAGACCGCTTTTATGTAATCGAGGGAATAAGGGCGCTTCGGATGACGGGCGAGCTTCACCCGCTCCCAATCGGAGAGGTTCGAGTAGAACTCGCGGCGGAGCTCGATGAGCTTCTTCTCCAGCCGGGCTATCTCCTTCGAGAGGTCGATCCCATCGACCGTGTTGAGCTCCCTCAGCTCCTCGATCTTCGCCTCGAGAAGATCGAGCGTCCGTTCGTCGCTCATTTCGCCTCCACGAAGAAGCCGAGGAGCTCGGCGAGCTCGGCGCGGAGATCCTCCCGCTTGACGACCCGGTCGATAAGGCCGTGCTCCAGGGCGAACGAGTCGGTCTGGAAGTGGGGAGGGAGCTCCTGCGCGATCGTATCCTTGATCACACGACGGCCGGCGAACCCGATCATCGCCCCCCGTTCGGCGACGATCACATCCCCGAGGGAGGCGATCGAGGCCTGCACCCCCCCGGAGGTCGGATAGGTCATCACCGATATGAACGGAATCCCCGCCTCAGCGAGCCGACTCCGTACGGTCACTGTCTTCGCCATCTGCATGAGTGAGAAGACGCCCTCCTGCACCCTCGCCCCACCTGAGGAGGAGACGAGGATGAACGGACAGCCATCCTCAAGAGTCGCTTCGATCCCGGTGCAGATCTGCTCCCCCATCACCGATCCCAGGCTCCCGCCGACGAACCTGAAGTCCATGACAGCGATGACGACCGGCCGGCCGTCGATCCTCGCCCGGCCGACGATGATCGCGTCGGTCAGCCCGGTCTTCTCCTGCGCCTCCTTGATCCGCTCGGGATACGGCCGACTGTCGACGAACCCGAGCGGATCGTCGGCGACGATCCGCTTTGCGATGTCGACGAAACTCCCCTCATCGACCAGAGATTCGATCCTCTCCTTCGCGGTGAGGAAGAAGTAGTCCCCACAGTTCGGACATATGTAGTTGTTCTCGCGCAGCCGCTGCTTGAACACCAGCTCCCCGCACGACTTGCACTTCATCCATAAGGACTCATCCGTCTTCTTATCTACGTCGACACGCAGGTACTTCTTCTCCTTAAAGATCGCCATACTTCACCTCCGTCAGCGCCGCCGGAACGGGGAGAAGCGGATCCGCTTTTCTCCCTCTTCCTCGTCCTTCTTCACCCTCAGGCTCTCGGGGAGGACCGATCCGCTCGAGATCACCATCGAGAGGGCATCCTGCACAGGGATATCGACCGGGGTGATCATCCGCTTGGGAATGATGAGCATGTAACCGGAGAGGGGGTTCGGCGCCGTCGGAGTGTAAACGAGGACGCATTCCTCCCCGGTCAGATCCTGGAGTTTCCCAAGCTCTTCGTTCGTCACCAACCCGATGACGTTGATCCCCGGGCGGGGGTACTCGAACATGACGACCTGCTTGAACGCCATCGCCGATCCTCGATTCAAGATGGCATTCGCGAATTCCTTTATGGTGAGGTACATCTTCCGGATCCCGGGGACGGACAAGAAGATCCTCTCGAAATAGTAGTGGAGCGTCCTCCCGAAGATGTTCCGGCTGATGACCCCGATCAAGACGATGATGATGATCGTTACGTAAAATCCGAGGCCGGGTATCCACCGGCCGATCGCCCGCTCGATCGCCATCCCGAACGGTGTGTTCTTCCCGACGAGCCCGTCGACGAGCCGATAGAGGAACCAGACGATGTAGACGGTCGCTCCGACGGGGATGATCGCCAACAGCCCGCTGATGAACGTCGCCCGAAACCACAAAAGGAATCTCTTCATCTTACCTCCCCGCCCCGTCCCTAGGCGAGGCACCGGACCGTCAAAGATCGATCCGAGGTACCGTATTATACGAGGACGATGTGTAACGGCGCATTCCTTCGAAAATCGCTGATCGCGCTCATCGCGATCGCCCTTCTACTGTACGCTCCACTCGTTGCGATTCGCATCCTCTACCCGCTCCGGTTCACCGGCCTCGTCGCGGGGTGGGCAAGGGAGAGATCCCTCGATCCGGCGCTCGTCGCCGCCGTCATCCGGGTCGAGAGCAGGTTCCATCCGGACGCGGTATCCCCCCGCGGGGCGATCGGGCTGATGCAGATCACCCCGCTTACCGGCAGATGGATCGCCGGTAAGCTCGGGGTAACAAATTTTACCCCAAATGACCTATACGATCCTGAGACGAACGTCCGATTCGGGACGTGGTATCTCGTCTATCTCCTCGATCGCTTCGGTGAGATGGAGACGGCCCTACGTGCGTACAACGCCGGGCCGGGGACGGTCGCCGGCTGGGGGAGCGACCCGGGGGGAGTCTATCCAGAGACGTCTGCATATGTGAAGCGGGTGATCGATGCGCTCTTCATCTATCGCCTCTACTTTCGCCTACCATTCCTCATTCGGATCATCCCCTCCCTCGGGTTGAGCGTTGCAGAGAGGCGTTCCGTTGGCTAGTATCGATGCAAGTTTGATTACAAGCTATAGGAGGTTTAAACGTGTCGGAGGCTAGACAGTGGGTGAAGAAGGATCCGGCCAAGGAGAACGTCTTCTGGCCGACCGAGGGGATGAAGGAGCGGGCGTGGGTGGCCGATGAGTCGATCTACGCCGAGGCGAACGCCGATCCGGTGAAGTTCTGGGAAACGCACGCTGCAGAGCTTCACTGGTTTAAGAAATGGGACAACGCGTATGAGTTCGCCCCCCAGGCGTACAAGTGGTTCGTCGGGGGGAAGATCAACCTCTCCTACAACTCCCTCGACCGGCACATCGAGGCCGGAAACGGCGATAAGGTCGCCCTGATCTGGGAGCCGGAGCCGACAGACGAGGAGCCGCTCAAGATCACGTACTCCGAGCTGCACAAGCTCGTCTCCAAGTTCGCCAACGTGCTTAAAGGCTTGGGCGTGAAGAAGGGGGACCGCGTCGGGATCTACCTTCCGATGATCCCCGAGGCGGTGATCGCCATGCAGGCGTGCGCCCGGATCGGTGCTCCTCACTCCGTGGTGTTCTCCGCGTTCAGCCCGGATTCCCTGCGCGACCGGCTGATCGACGCCGGGGCAAAGGTGTTGATCACCGCCGACGGCTACTACCGCCGCGGGAAAAAGATCGACCTGAAGCGCAACGCCGATCTTGGAATCGAGGGGACCCCGGTGGAGAAGGTCGTCGTGGTGAAGCGGCTCGACGGGAGCGCATCGATGAGTCAGGGGCGTGACCTGTGGTACCACGAGCTGATGGCGGACGCCTCCGACGACTCCCCGGCCGAGGAGCTGGACTCCGAGGATCTCTCGTTCCTTCTTTACACCTCCGGTACGACCGGGAAGCCGAAGGGGATCATGCACACCACCGGCGGATACGCCGTCCAGTCGTACCTCACCGCCAAGTGGAACTTCGACCTGCACGAGGGGGACATCTTCTGGTGCACCGCCGACGTCGGCTGGATCACCGGCCACACCTACATAAACTACGCCCCGCTGATGAACGGGGTGACGAGCGTGATCTTCGAGGGTTCCCCCGACTTTCCCGACTACGGCCGGTTCTGGGCGATCATCGAGAAGCACAAGATCACCCAGCTGTACACCGCTCCGACCGCGATCCGGATGTTCATCAAGTGGGGGGACGAGTGGCCGGCCAAATACGATCTCTCCTCGCTCAGACTCCTCGGAACCGTAGGTGAGCCGATCAACGTCGACGCCTGGATGTGGTACTTCGAGAAGATCGGCGGCAGGCGTTGCCCGATCATCGACACGTGGTGGCAGACCGAGACCGGGGCGAACATGGTGAACAACCTCCCCGGGATCGGGCCGTTCATCCCGACGATCGCCGGCCGGCCGTTCCCGGGCGTGATCGCCGACATCCTCGACTCCGGCGGGACGCCGGTCAAGCCGGGCGAGGGGGGGTATCTTGCGATCTACAGCCCGTTCCCACCGGCCCTTACCCGCGGGATCTACGGGGACATGGAGCGGTTCCGCAACCAGTACTTCTCCGACTACGGGCCGGAGCGCTACTTCACGAGCGACGGGGCGCGCAAGGACGAGATGGGGAACATCCGGATCACCGGGCGCGTCGACGACGTGATGAACGTCGCCGGCCACCGGCTGGCGACCGCCGAGGTGGAGAGCGCCCTGGCGCAGAACGAGAAGGTGAGCGAGGTCGCGGTCGTATCCCGCCCGCACGACCTGAAAGGCGAGGTCCCGGTCGCGTTCGTCCTGCTGAAGGCCGGGATCACCCCGTCGGAGGAGATCAAAAAGGAGCTGATGGGTACGGTGACCAAGGTGATCGGACCGACCGGGAGGCCGGACGAGATCGTCTTCGTCGAGGACGTCCCGAAGACGCGAAGCGGGAAGATCATGCGCCGCGTGTTGAAGGCGCTCGTCCGGAACGAGCCGATCGGGGACATCACCACCCTACAGAATCCAGACAGCGTCGACCATCTGAAGGAGATGGTTGGCTACAAGGGATAAAAGGAGGATGGCGGAAGTGAGCGAAGAGAAATCTCTTGCCAATGTCGGTGCGCTCGGGCTCGGCGGGTTTGCCCTGTCGACGTTCATCTTAAACATCGTGAACGCCGGATGGGTGGACGCAAAGACGATCGGGATCGTGATGCCGGTCGCCATGTTCTACGGCGGGCTCGCCCAGTTCATGGCCGGGATGTGGGACGTCAAGCGCGGGGATACGTTCGGAGCGACCTGTTTTTCGTCGTTCGGGGCGTTCTGGATGGGGCTTGCTACGTTCTTCTTCCTCAAGCTCGCCGGGGTCGCCGGGTTTGTCGACGTCACCCCGGCCGGGGTGGCGGTCGTTCTGATCGCATGGGGGATATTCACCGCATATGCGACGATCGCCTCCCTTAAGCTCCCCAAGGCGGTCACCTGGGTGTTCATCACCTTGACGATCCTGTTCTTCCTCCTTGCAATCGGGGAGTTCGTCCCGATCGTGCACACGATCGCCGGATACGAGGGGGTCCTCTGCGCGCTGATCGCGTGGTACACCTCGGCCGGGATCCTGATCAACACCGTGCACGGGAGGACCGTCCTCCCGCTCGGGGAGCGGAGCTAAACCCGGAAGGGCGGGAGGGCTCCTCCCGCCCTTCTTTTTTAGCAGAAGGTGCAATGAGTCCTATCACCTACGCAGAGATCCTATCGGCACGGGAGCGGATCGCCCCGTACGCACGCAGAACACCGGTG
>CAZGRE010000034.1:0-15677 GCA_964528085.1 uncultured Thermotogae bacterium
ATGAAGATCACGCTGACAGCGATCAAGGCGGATGTGGGGAGTATCGGCGGGCACCTTCGCCCGAGCGCCCCCCTCCTCGATGAGATCGAAAAGAGGATCGCAGAAGACGGAAGAGGGATCGTGATCGATCATGCGCTGACCTACACCGGTGACGACATCGCTATCCTCCTCTCGCACGACCGGGGGGTAGGCGACCCATCGATCCACAGGCTCGCATGGGACGCGTTCATCGCCGGGACGAAGGTGGCGAAGCGCCAGGGCCTCTACGGAGCGGGGCAGGACCTCCTGAAGGACGCCTTCTCCGGGAACACGAAGGGGCTCGGCCCGGCCGTCGCCGAGATGGAGTTCGAGGAGCGGGAGAACGAACCGTTCCTGCTGTTCACCGCCGACAAGACCGAACCGGGAGCGTACAACCTCCCGCTCTACCTCGCGTTCGCCGATCCGATGTACAACGCAGGGTTGATCCTCTCCCCGACCGTGGGGAAGGGGTTCAGATTCACGGTGATGGACGTCGACTACGTGGAAGGGGACAGGGTGATCGAGCTCTCGACCCCGGAGGAGGCGTACGACCTCGTCACCCTCCTCCGCGACAACGGGAGGTTCGTCGTCGAATCGATTCACTCCCGCGCCAACGGCGAGATCGCCGTCTCCTCCTGCACGACGCGGCTGCGGAACATCGCCGGCAAGTACGTGGGGAAGGACGACCCGATCATGCTCGTCCGGACGCAGAAGTCGTTCCCCGCAACCGGCGAGGTCCTCGCCCCGTTCCAGATCGCCCATCTCGTCTCCGGGTTCATGCGCGGGAGCCACACCGGGCCGCTGATGCCGGTTAAAGCCCGGACGGGTGTGTCGTTCTTCGACGGCCCGCCGATCGTCTCCTGCCTGGCATTCTCGATCCACGATGGGATCCTCTCCGAACCGGTCGACGCGTTCGACCACCCGTTCTGGGACTGGGTGAGACAGAAGGCGGCGCAGAAGGCGGTCTACATCCGCGAACAGGGCTTCTCCGGACCGGCGATGCTCGGGTATCATGACCTCGAATACGGCGGGATCACCGAGAGGATGAACAGGCTGGAGGGCAAATTCCACATCCGCGATGAAGGAAAAGCAGAGTGAACGGCCAACCTAGAAATCCGGCGATCGAGAGGGTCCTGTTCGACGAGGATGCGATCCGCCGCCGGGTCGCCGAGCTCGCCGGGGAGATCGTCGAGGATTACAAGGACGGCGACTTCGCCGCCGACCGGGAAGGGCGTCCCCTCCTCCTCGTCTGTATACTCCGCGGCGCCCTGATATTCACCGCCGATCTCGCCCGTGCGATAAAGATGCCGGTGGAATACGACCTGATCAGCGTCTCCTCCTACCGGAACGGAACGGCCCCGGGAGCAGTCAGGCTCACAAAGGACCTCGAACGGCCGATCGCCGGACGCGACGTGATGATCGTCGAGGACATCATCGACACCGGCTACACAATCGAGTACCTGAAGCGGAACCTCGCCGCCCGCAGCCCGGCATCCCTCCGTGTTTGCACACTGATCGACAAGGTCCCACGGAGGAAGGTCCCGATGAAGATCGACTACGTCGGCTTCCCGCTGGAGGAGGACGCCTTCGTGATCGGTTATGGAATGGACTATGCCGAGCTCTACCGCAATCTCCCCTACATCGGCTCCCTCAGCCCGCAATACATGAAATGAACGATCCGTTCATCACCCTCGGGATCGAGACTTCCTGCGACGAGACGGCGGTAGCGGTCCTGAAGGGTGAGACGGAGATCGTAAGCAATTTAATCTACTCCCAGGCAGAGATCCACGCCCGCTACGGGGGGGTCGTCCCCGAGGTCGCGTCGCGCGACCACCTGCGGAAGCTCCCGTATCTGGTCAAGGACGCCCTCGCCGAGGCGGGGATCGGAACGGATGAGATCTCACTCGTCGCGGCGACGCGCGGGCCTGGGCTGATCGGGCCGCTCCTCGTCGGCTTCTCCTACGGGAAGGGGATAGCCTACGGTCTGTCGATCCCGTTCATCGGGGTGAACCACCTCGAGGGGCACATCTTCGCCCACCGCCTCGCAGAGCCGGACGTCGATCCGCCGTTCATGGGGCTGATCGTCTCCGGGGGGCATACCTGCCTCCTCGATGTGGAGGACTACGGGAGACACCGCCTCGTCGGCTCGACGGTCGACGACGCGGCCGGCGAGGCGCTCGACAAGGTGGGGAAGATGATCGGGATCGGGTATCCGGCCGGGGCGATGATCGATCGGCTCGCCGAAGACGGGGATCCGAAGGCGATCCCCTTCCCCCGGCCGATGGCCTCCTCACCCGGGTTCGATTTCAGCTTCGCCGGGCTGAAGACGGCCGTCCTCTATCATCTGAAGAAGAACCCGCGTGAGCGGGTGGAGGACGTGGCCGCATCGACCCTGGCGAGCGTCGTCGAGATTCTGACGCAGAAAGCGATCGAAGCGACGAGGAGGTATCACCGGAGCCGCCTGGTCGTGGTCGGTGGGGTAGCGGCGAACGCGCATCTGCGTGAAGAGCTGACCGCTGCCGGGAGGAAACGCGGAATAGACGTCCACTTCCCTCCGATCAGGCTGTGCACTGACAACGCGGCGATGATCGCGGCGGCAGGGGCGTTCCGCCATCTTAGCCTCGGTGAGTCCGACCCCCTGTCAGTCGTCCCCGATCCGCGCCTCGGCCTGTGAGGCCTCCGGTTGCCCGATCACCCGGTTGAGCGCCGCTATCGCCACCTCGAGCATATCGTCGGTCGGCTCCGCCGTCGTCAGCCGCTGGAGCCAGAGGCCGGGCTGAGCGAGGAACCTCACCCAGCGCCGATCGTAATGCTGGCCGGCGAATCGAAGGAGCTCGTAGGACACCCCGGCGACGACCGGGAGGAGGAGGAGGCGGGAGACGATCTTCAGCCAGAGGGCCGGGTTCCCGGCGACCGAGAAGACGAGGACGGCGACGACGATCACGATCATCAGAAACGCCGTCCCGCAACGGGGATGGAGGGTCGTGTGGCGGCGGGCGTTCTCGACCGTCAGCTGCTCGTCCGCTTCATATGCATAGACCGTCTTGTGCTCAGCCCCGTGGTATTGGAAGACGCGATGGACGTCCTTCAGGCGGGAGATGACGACGAGATAGACGAAGAAGAAGGCGAGCCTGATCATTCCCTCGACGAGGTTGAACACGACCGATGTCCCTGCACGGAGGCTCGGGACGACGTTCGTCAGGTAGAGGGGGAGGACGATGAATACGCCGATCGCGATGACCGCCGCGGCGAAGAACGTGAAGAACGTCCCGCTCTTGCTCAGCTGCTCGTCCTCGGGGAAGGCGAGCTTGGTCGACAGGTCGAGGGCGCGGAGGCCGAGGGCGAGCATGTCGTAGAGGCGGAACGTCCCGCGGATGAACGGGATCTTACCGAGTCGCTTGAACCGCGTCCGGGCGGGGATCGAGCGGATCAGGATCTCCCCGTCGCTCTGACGGCGAACGGCGACCGCGATCCGGTCGCCGTTCTGCATCATTACCCCTTCGATGACCGCCTGTCCGCCAACCGGCGGCTTCACTTCTCTTCCTTCTCCGCCTTGCCGTACTTCCGCTTGAACCGCTCGACCCGGCCTTCGGTGTCGACGAACCTCTCCTCGCCGGTGAAGAACGGATGGCATTTCGAACAGATATCGATGTGCAGCTCCTCCACGGTGGAGAGGGTCTCGAACTCCGCACCGCAACCGCAATGAACCACAGCCCGCTTAAGCTCTGGGTGAATCCCCTTCTTCACTTCTCCTCCGGTCTGCGTTAACGCTTGGAGTACTGCTCGCTCTTCCGCGCCTTCCGCCGGTTGATCTTCTTCCGCTCCACCTCGCGTGGATCACGGGTGAGGAGGCCGGCCTTCTTCAACGGGAGCCGATACTCGTCGGTCACCCCGCACAGGGCGCGGGCGATCCCGAGCCGGATGGCGTCCAGCTGCCCGGTGAACCCGCCGCCGCGGACGTTCGCCTTGACGTCGTATTTCCCGAGCGTCCCGGTCACGTAAAACGGGACCTTCAGCGTCTTCTCCAGACGCTCGGCGGGGTTCAGGTAAGGGGAGAAGTACTCAGCGGCCGGCCGGCCGTTGACCAGGATCTCACCCTTCCCCTCGGCGAGGTAGACGCGGGCCGTCGCGGACTTCCGCCGCCCGACGGCGTGGATATAATCGCCGACCCTTTTAGGCAACCTTCTTGCTCCCTGCTCCACGGAAAGAAAAGCACCTCCTGGAAATCTAGCATCCTTCAACCGCGGAATGATAGCCGACAGGCGGTAGGGTGTCAACGAAGCCTCGTCCGCGTGTATGCCGTCGCCTCGACCGGTATGATGATCCGATCTTAAAGGAGGGGATGATGGAAGAACACAAGGAAACGATGATCGCCTACTGCGGGATAACCTGCACCGACTGCGCCGCTTACATCGCCACGCAAGCGGACAATCTCGCCGGCCTTGAGAGGATCGCCTCCGAGTGGAGTAAGGGGTTCAACGCCGAGCTCACCGCTGAGGACTGCCGCTGCAACGGCTGTCTGGCTACGGAAGGGCCGTGGATGTCCCACTGCGATGAGTGCGAGATCCGCGCCTGCGCAAAAGGAAATGAGCTCACAAACTGCGCTCATTGTGAGGAGTACACGTGCGACAAGCTGAATCAGTTCTTTGATTTCGCACCACAGGCCAAGGAGACGCTCGATGGCATCCGTGCCGGGCTTCAGTAAATCCGTTGACCGAACGGTACCAGCGGAATAGACTCCCTGAACAACCGGTCCTCCGTCGGTCTCTCCAAGCGGTCGGGGACCTATAAAAAGGAGCAACAATGGCGCATCTGAGTGAACTTGAAGCATCCCTCCGCCCGCCGGTGCGGGAGATGCCCCCTTATCCACCGAAGGTGATCACACTCGCCAGCGGCGAAGAGATGGTCGTCCGACAGGTCGAGCGCGACGAGGTACCGACCCTCCTCGAGGCGATCTACCCCCTTCTCTGGGTCGAGCGTGATTTCTACGATGTAGTGGCGGCACGCCTATTCGGCGAGCTCCTCGCCTACAAGCGCTACCGGGTGAGAGATGAGTACGTCCTCGCCGGTCTGATCGACGGCGTCCTCGCCGGGATCGTCAACGGCCGGATGGTCGACGACAAGACCGGCCTCAGCTACCACACCCTGACGATCCGCCGCGGGCTTCGCGTCGGATCGCACCTGTTCGCCGCCAAGATGGAGTACCACATCGAATACCTCGGCGAGGAGGAGGTCCTGATCGTCGCCGAGAGCCCGATCGGCTTCCGGCGGTGGATGATCGAGTACCCGCTACAAAAGAAGTTCGAGGTGCAACACGAGCTCGGCGGGGTCCCGTCGTGGGTGTTGACCAAGGAGACCTATTACGCGGCGAAGCCGCGCCTCGTCGCCGGCCGAAGGCCGGTCCCCGACGGGCTGATGGCGGCTGCTGCGAATATCGTCCTACCCGAGGAGGAGACGGTGAAGCGCCAGGTCCTCGGGCAAGAGAAGGAGGGAGAATGAGGCCCGTCTACATAATCGGTGCGGGGATGACCAAGTTCGGCCGCTCCGAGCTCGCGTTGGACGACCTGATGACCGAGGCCTCTCTCGCTGCGATCAACGACGCCGGCTTTCCTGATAAAAAGATCGACGGGGTGATCGTCACGAACATGGGGGCCGCTCGGCTGAACAAGCAGACGGCGATCGCGAGCGCCCTCGTCGATCGGCTCTCCCTGTATCCGGCGACGGCCGAGACGGTGGAGAACGGCCCCGCGTCAGGGGCGTCCGGGTTCAAGGTCGCCTATCAGGCGATCGCCTCCGGGATGGCCGATCTCGTCCTTCTCACCGGGGTGGAGAAGATGCGGGCGGTCAACAACCTCGAGGCGACCGACTTCGTGGCGAGCCTGACCCATCCCGAGGCGGAGTACATCTACGGTGTGACCCTCCCCTCCCTCGCCGGGATGTTCGCCCGCCTATACATGGAGCGCTACGGTCTCTCCCGCGAGCACCTCGCACTCGTGGCGATAAAGAACCACGAAAACGCCCTCCTCAACCCCTACGCCCACATCAGGCAGAGGATAACGATGGAGGGGATCCTAACCTCCCCCGACGCCGTCGTGAACAACCCGCCGATCGCCGACCCGCTCCACCTGTACGACTGCTGCCCGGTGAGCGACGGGTCGGCCTCCCTCGTCCTCGCGTCGGAGGGAGTGGCGAAGGGCCTCGGCCGACCGCTCGTCCGGATCGGGGGTATCGGGCAGGCGACCGACACCCATGCTGTGCACGAGCGGGAGGACCCGACCGACTTGAAGGCGGTCCGCCTGGCGAGCGAGAAGGCATTCGCCGCCGCCGGGATTGTGCCCAAGGACGTCGACGTCGCCGAACTGCATGATGCGTTCACCATCCTTGAGATCGCCGAGAGCGAAGCGGCCGGATTCTTCGAGAAGGGAGAAGGGGGAAAGGCACTCAAGGAGGGGGAAACGTCGTTGACGGGTAGGCTCCCGATCAACCCCTCCGGTGGATTGAAGGCAAAGGGGCACCCGGTCGGGGCGACAGGCGTCGCCCAGCTCGTCGAGCTCGTATGGCAGCTCTCCGGCGAGGCGGGCGACCGTCAGGTCAAGGGGGCGAAGGTCGGATTCGCCTGCAACTTCGGCGGGTTCGGGAATAACGTCGTGGCAAGTGTCCTCACAAGGGAGGAGAGATGAGCGATAAGGTATACGGAGCGAGGTGCCTCTCCTGCAAGAAGGTGAGCTATCCAAGGCATGCCGTCTGTCCCGAGTGCGGTGGAGAGAAATTCGAGCCGGTCACGATCGAAGGGGAAGGAGAGGTTTTGACCTACACCGACGTCTACGCCCTGCCGATCGACTACGAGACGCGCTACCTGAGGCTCGCCATCGTCGAGTTCGACGACGGCCTGCGCGCCACCGGCCAGCTCGAGGACGATGAGCCGAAGATCGGAAAGCGGGTCAAGGCTACGATCGGAACGGTCCGAGAGATCGGGGATCAGAAGATCAAAGGTTTGATCTTCACCCCTTTCTAGCCGCTCCGACACGAAGGATAGACTTGTCGGTATGAGGGCGATCATCTATCCTAAGAGAATGGATGCTTATCCACAACGAACGGCGCAAAGGGCGTTGAGCAATGCTCGAGGGTGAGAACAGACCGATCGGTTCCAGAGGAGAAGAGCAGGGCCTCCGTGCACTCGATGCGGCAGGGATCATCCTCGTCACCCTCGGCAAAAAAGGCCGGGTGACCTCCATCAACCGGAGGGGTTGCGAGCTCCTCGGCTGCTCGCAGGAGGAGGTCGTAGGATCCGACTGGTTTGAACGGTTCATCCCTCCCCGGAATCGAAAAGAGGTCCGCGATGTGTTCGAGCGGCTCATCTCCGGCGAGGAGGAGATCGACGAATACTTCGAAAACCCGATCCTTACGGCCGGCGGTCAGGAACGGGTGATATCGTGGCACAACACCCTATTGCGCGATGATGCCGGTAATATCGCGGGGACGATCAGCGCCGGGATTGACATAACCGACCGGAAGCTCGCCGAGCTCGCCCTCGAAGAGAGCAGGGAACGCTACCGGAGCATCTTCGAGTCGACGACCGATGCCCTGTTCGTCTTCGACCTCGATGGGAAAATCGTCGAGGCGAACCCGAACGCATACCGGATGTACGGATACAACGAAGGGGAGCTGATCGGCCTTCCGGCGAGCGTGATCGTTCATCCCGACTACTTTCACGGGTTCGCCAACTTCCGCAGGGCGATCGAGGAGAAAGGGAGCTTTAGGTCGCGTTCGGTCAACATCCGGAAGGACGGAACCCCGATCGACGTCGAGGTGCGCGGAGCGCGGTTCACGTTCGAGGGGCGCCCCCACCTCCTCGCCCTCGTCCGCGATATCGAAGAGCAGGTGAAGTCAGAGAGGGCACTCGAGGAAGCGAGAAGGAAGGTGGAACGCCTTCATGAGGCGGCCCAACGGCTTGAGAAATGCGAGCGGGAGGAGGAGGTATACCGGATCGCCCTCGCAGCCGCGGAGGAGATACTCGGATTCGGTATCTGCGCGATCGATATAGCGGAAGGGGACCGCCTCGTCGCCAAGGCGACCTCGAGTGGCCTTCCCAATGGGGCGAGCATCTCCATCCCCCTCTCCGAGAAGTCGCTCGCGACCAAGACGTACAAGACGGGGAAGACGTATCTATTCGGCTCGCTCGCCGAAGTTCCAGAGGCGAAACCGACGAGTGAGGATTTCAAATCCGGGATAAGCGCACCGATCGGACGCTACGGGGTGTTCCAGGTGGCGGCCACGAAGGAGAACGCATTCTCCGAGGAGGACGTCCGCCTCCTCGAGCTCCTCCTCGGGCACACGGCTCAAGCGATAGAGCGGATCCGCCTCCAGGAGGAGTTGAAGGAGCGGGCGACGCGCGACCCGCTGACCGGGGTCTACAACCGCCGCTACTTCAACGAGGTGATCGAGCAGGAGCTCGTCCGTTCACGCCGCTACGAACATCCGATCGGCTTTCTGATGATCGACATCGACCGGTTCAAGGAGATAAACGACCGGTTCGGCCACCAGACCGGGGACAAGGTCCTGCAGGCGGTCGCCGATCTCCTCGTCGCCCAGGTCCGCGAGAGCGACATCGTCGTCCGCTACGGCGGGGACGAGTTCCTGATCATGCTGATCGAGACGGACGGAGAGACCGATGCCGTCGCCGAGCGGATCCATGCCGCCGTTGCCGAACGGAACAAGACGAACGAGCTGATCCCGTTCGCCGTCACCCTGTCGATCGGGGCTGCGCACTGGAACCCGACCTCGACCGAGCCGATCGAGCGGGTCCTCGCCGAGGCGGACAAGCGGATGTACGCCGCCAAGAGACCCAAAGGCAATGGTTAGGCGCGCTCCCTTCGACCGGTCGTTCGATGAGCTCCTCGAGCTGATCCGGTTTGTCGAGCGCGTATCCACAAAGCTTCACGTTCACCGGAATGAGGAAGCGATCTACAAAGCGGTGTGTGACGAGTTTTCCCGCTCCGGTCGGTACACGGCCTCCATCGCCCGATTGGCGGAAGACGGCAACAAACTGGAGATCGTCGCGACATCGACCACCGCGAAGCTCCTTAAGAAGGCTGAAAAGCTGGCCGGATTAAGCCCGACGGACTTCATGATCGATCTGTCCCGCTCGACGATCTACCGTCAAGCGGTCACAGGCGGGAAGAGCCTTGTCGTGGACACAGGCGAGATCCTCCGCGAACTCTTTTCGGAGCCGATCGCCCCGCTGATCACGAAAACCTTGGGTTACGAGGGGAAAAGGTCGATCCTCGTCCCGCTCCGGGACCGGGGAAAAGTCATCGCCGTCCTCGGAATCAGCGCCCCAAGACTGGCGGAGGAGTTCATCCCTACGGTAGAGACCCTCGCTCACCACATTTCAACCGCCTTGCACGAAGTGCACGAGCGGAAGATGCGCGAGCAGACCGAGCGGGCGTTGTTCGAACAGCAACGGGAGCTCACAGCGAGAACCCGCACCATCGAATCCATCCTCCACTCTTTCGACCTCGATCAGCGCCTTGAAACCATCCTGGAGGAGACCACGTCCTTCATCGAGGCCGAAATGGGCGGCGTCTACCTGCGCGAGGATAAAGAGGGGCTTGTGCTGCGGAAGTGGCGGGGGATCCCCGACGACATGCGCGCTCAGATCTGCTCCGTCTCCGAAGGAGGCTTCCCTCTCCCTCCGAATCCGAAAGATCCGCTTGTGGTCCACGAACGGTTGAGCGAAAAGGGCGCCATCCCCGACTTCATGAAAGCGGCTGGGATCCAAGCCCTCGGATCCTTACCCCTCACCGTTGAGAAGAAGAGCGGCACGGAGCTGATCGGTGTGCTGTTTATCGCCTGTCACCGGTACGAGGGGCTGAATGAGGAGAAGGTCCGCTCCCTGCGGGGAATGGGAGACTATTTCGCTTTGGCGATCGACCACGCCTACCAGTTCCGGCACGCAACCGAACGACTGACACGGCTGGAGATCCTGCGGGAGATCGACCGGGCGATCATCTCGCGCCTGTCGATAGAAAGGATAATGGAGATAGTCATCAAGTGCGTTCCCCCGGAGTTGGGAGCGGATGCGGTGGCAATCAGCCTGTTCGACGGAGAAGATGGAGGCTTACGGGTTTCCAAACTCCGCCTACCGAACGGGACGATCGTCGAGGAAGAGGCGTTCGACCTCTCCGAAAGCCTCCTTCACTGGTTCGTCGAGCGACAGGAGCCGGTGATCATCCACGATCTCACCCAGGATCCACGTCTCCAGATGCACTACGACTCGATTCGAAACTATGAACTATTCTCCTACCTTGGTGTGCCCCTCGTAACGGACGGGGAGACCATCGGAATCCTTCATGTTCTGACCGTCCGTCCCGCTGTCTTCGTTCCCGAGGACGTCGGATTCTTCCAGACGCTGGCCGGGCAGGCGGCGATCGCCATCAAAAGCGCCCGGATGTTCTCGGAGATCGAGGAGGCGGAAAGGCGCTACCGGGGGATCTTTGAGAACGCCGCCGAAGGGATCTACCAGGCGACCCTCGACGGAAGACTCATCCTCGCCAACCGGGCGATGGCCCAGATCCTCGGTTATGCCTCTCCGGAGGAGCTCCTCGCCGGAGTACCCGATGTCGATCGGATCTACCTCGATCTGAACGAGAGGGATGAGTTCCTACGCATCCTCAGACGAGACGATCTCGTATCGAGCTTCGACGCCCAGATCCGCCGCCGGGATGGAACGTCGGCCTGGATCTCCGAGTCAGCTCACATCATCTGGGATGAAGAGGGTCAGGCCCTCTACTATGTGAGCATGTGCGAGGACATCACCGCGCGGCGGGAGCTCGATGCCCTTCGCATTGCAAAGGAAGCAGCAGAAGCGGCCAATCGCGCGAAATCCCAATTCTTGGCGAACATGTCCCATGAGCTCCGCACGCCGTTAAACGCGATCATCGGGTTTTCCCAGGTCCTTCAGGACGGGTACTTCGGACCACTCACCGATAAGCAGGCGGAATACGTGAACGATATTCTAGAGAGCGGAAAGCTCCTCCTCTCCCTGATAAACGATATCCTCGACCTCTCCAAGATCGAAGCAGGAAGGATGGAACTTGAGCTATCCCCGATAGAAATCACTGGGCTGTTGAAGGATTCCCTCGTATTGATCAAGGAGAAGGCACAGGCGCACGGGATCTCCCTCACCCTGGACATCCCTTCCGACCTGGAAGGGCTGGTGATCACCGCCGACGTCCGTAGGTTGAAACAGGTCCTGTTAAACCTCCTCTCCAATGCGGCCAAATTCACCCCCGCCGGCGGTGCGATCAAGGTAGAGGCGAGAAAACAGGAGGAGGGACTCCTGATCGGCGTCTCCGACACCGGAATCGGGATCGCTCCCGGGGATCAAGCCCAGATCTTCGAGGAGTTCTTCCAAACCGGTGGAGGGGGCAAACCGCCGGGAAGCGGACTCGGGCTTGCGATCAGCAAGCGGATCGTCGAGATGCACGGGGGGAGGATCGGGGTGGAAAGCGCCGGGCACGGCAAGGGGAGCCGCTTCTACTTCACACTCCCGCTCAATCCCCCGGAAGGATGGAAACTTCCTTCACCGGAAGCCGTAGCGTTCTTGGAGCGGCTGGAGGCCACGCTCGAGCGGGCACGAAGGTACGGGGGGGTGTTCACCGTCTGCCGGTTGCGCGACATCGCCGCAGATCTGCCGGGGAGGGAGGAGATCCTGAGGGATCTCGTAAAGAGGGAGTCGCGGAGATACGATTTCTGCGGGCTTGACGCAGACGGAAACGTCTGTTTGGTCTTCCCCGAGATCGGAAGGGAGCAGGCGAAGATCGCCTGTGACCGCATATTAGCGAAGGTGAAAGAGCTGGTGCCAGACGCAGAACTGCGCTGCCTCAAAGCGGAGTTCCCTGCGGACGGAAAAACGGTCGAGGAATTGATGGAGAACCTCGAAAACAGATCTACTCTTTAAAAGTGGAGAAAAGACTAATCTTAATCGTGGACGATGATAGCCGGGGACAGAAGCTGGTCCGCGATCTCCTCCAGGCCTCCGGGTACGCAACCCTCGCTGCATCGGACGGCGAGCAGGCTCTCAAGCTGGCAAAGGAGAAGGGGCCGGACCTGATCCTGATGGACATCCGGCTTCCTCTGCTGAACGGGGTCGCCGCAATGAAGGAGTTGAAATCCGACCCCAGAACCCGGCGGATCCCGATCATCGCCGTCACCGCCTACGCGATGAGCGGGGACGAGGAACGCCTCCGTCAGCAGGGGTTCGACGATTTCCTCGCCAAACCGCTCGACATCCACGCCCTGCTGGGGAAGGTAAGGTCCCACCTCGGTGAAGGGAGATGATGACGGAGAAGCGGCCACGCATCCTGATCGTCGACGACGAGGAACGGAATCTGCGGCTGATGGAGGCCCTCCTCGCCCCGTTGGGGTATGCCATTGAGCTCGCCTGCAACGGGGAGGAGGCGCTCATGAAGGCAGCGGAAGCCCCGCCCGACCTGATCCTCCTCGACGTGATGATGCCCGTACTCGACGGATTCGAGGTGGCAAAGAGGCTGAAGGAGGACGAAGCCACCCAGATCATTCCGATCGTTATGGTGACTGCGCTCCATGCCGTGGAGGATCGGGTCAAAGCGATCGAGGCGGGGGCCAATGACTTCCTCAGCAAGCCGGTGGAGAAGACCGAGCTTCACGCACGCGTCCGCACGCTCCTCAATGTGAAGGCGTACAACGACCACATGCGCAATTACCAGAAGGAGCTCGAGTCCGAAGTCGCCAAGCGGACGGAGGAGCTGCGCGAAGCGATCGAGAAGGCCAAGAGGGCATCCCTCGAGACGATCTACCGCCTCGCCCGCGCGGCCGAATACAAGGATGAGGATACCGGAGCGCACATCCTCCGGATGAGCCACTATTCCGCCGCCATCGCCCGCAAGCTCGGCCTGCCCGACTCCGAGGTTGAATCGATCCTCTACGCTGCCCCGATGCACGACGTCGGGAAGATCGGAATCCCCGACCGGATCCTCCTCAAGCCGGGGAAACTCGATCCGGAGGAGTGGGAGATCATGAAACAGCACACCGTGATCGGAGGAAGGATCCTTTCCGGCTCCGAAGCTGAGTTCATCAGACTGGCTGAGACGATCGCCCTCACCCACCATGAGAAGTGGGACGGGACCGGGTATCCCAACGGCCTCAACGGTGAAGGGATCCCGATCTCCGGCCGGATCACCGCCATCGCCGACGTGTTCGACGCCCTCACTTCAAAGAGGCCGTACAAGGAACCGTTCTCGATCGAGAAGTCGTTTTCGATCATTCAGGGAGAGCGGGGAACCCGTTTCGACCCCAAAGTCGTCGACGCGTTCTTCTCGATCACCGACGAGATCCTTACCATTAAAGAGCGGTTCAAGTCCGAGGACGCATCCCTACAGATGACCGATTGAGCGCGGGCACGGTAACAACCGACAGACATTGATATTCGTACCGATTAGCGGTACTATTAGTATGAACAAAGTTAGGGTTTGGAGGTACGGCGATGGGGAATACGGTGAAATTGACGATAAGCCTTCCCGCTGACTTGGTGCGTCTCACCGATGAGATGGCGCAGATGGAGAAGAAACCCCGCAGCCGCGTCATCAAGGAAGCACTGACGCACTACATCAAGGAGAAGGAACGGCAGGAGATGATTGAAGGCTACCAAGAGATGGCCGCTTTGAACCGCGAGTTGGCCGAGGAATCGGAACCCGTCGTCAACGAAGTGTGGGCCGATTATGGTCACAAGGGGTGATATCTACCTTGCCGACCTTAGCCCGGTGCGCGGGCATGAACAGGGTGGGCTCCGGCCGGTGCTGGTCATCCAGAACGACGTTGGAAACGAGCATTCCAGCGCGACCATCGTTGCTGCCATCACCTCACGGACAAAGAGGCGGATGCCGGTCCACGTCACGGTTAGCGCGGAAGAAAGCGGACTTCCCAGGGATTCCATCATTCTTCTTGAACAGATCCGCACCATCGACAAGGAACGGCTGGCAAAGAAACTCGGGCGCTTGGCAAAGGAGAGGATGGAAGAAGTGAACCGCGCGTTGCAAAGGAGCCTCGATCTTCCCTAGCCGTATCATGGAACGCTCGCCGGCCGGGATGATCTAGCGTCTACGCGAAGGATCCCGTTCCAGGGGTACTCCTCAACGTCCCGGGCCGATGGTTCGTTTTCGGCCTCGCGAACTGATAACATATTGGCTGTTTGTATAAAACGATAATTATAGGGGGACGATGACCGAGCTAGAGCTACTCACCCGGATCTACGCAGCGGTATCGCGCGGCGAGGACCTCGCCGGCGTAATCCGCCTGGCTGCCGAGGGGGCGAAATCCCTGTTCTCCGGGCATGCCGCCACCGTCTACTTCCTCGAGAACGACAAGCAGCATCTCATCCCGCAGAACTGGAGTCTTCCGGAAAGCCTCACCCGCAAGATCGAGAAGCTAGTCGGGTTCGAGGTGCGGGGGCTCCGCGTTCCCGTGATCGAAGGGGGCCATTATTGGCGGACGATCCACGAGCGGAGCGCGTTCCTCATTGCAACGCCGGAGGAGATCGCCGGGCTGGTCGGGGAGTTGGCGGGCGATCACCCTGCCCTGCGGAAGCTCGTTCCGGTGATCGCTCGCCTCCTCGGCTATCGGTCCGTCCTTACCGCGCCGCTAATCGCCGGCGACGAGATCATCGGAGTGATGGATGTCGGGAGCAAGGTGGAACTCGGAAGCGAAGATTTAGAGAGGTTCGAGCGGCTGGCGAGCGCCCTCAGCGTTGCGATCGCCAACGTCCGCCTCCTTCAGCGAACGATGAGGTCAGAGGCGCTTTTCCGCTCGATCGTCGAGGGCGCGCACGCAGGAATCCTGATGCTCGATGAAGATCGCCGCATCCTTTACGTAAACGAGCCGCTCACCCGGATCTTCGGCTGGGCACGTGAGGACGTCATCGGCCACGACTTCCGCGAGTTCCTCGACGAGGAATCCCGCGATCTCGTGGCCGAGCGCTACCGCCGCCGTCAGGCCGGGGAGGAGGTCCCAGCCCGCTACGAGTTCAATGTGGTGCGAAAGGACGGCAAGAAGAGGCGGGTGGAAATAAGCGCCACCGCCATCCGCGACCCGTCAGGAGGGATGAGGACGATCGCCCAGATCCTCGATATCACCGACCGGGTGCAAGCGGAGGAAGAACTGAAGGAGAGCGAGGCGAAGTATCGCTCGCTGATCGAGGACGTGCTGGACAGCTCCTCGGTGGGGGTCTTCATCCTCGATTCTGACTTCAGGGTCGTCTGGATGAACCGCGCCTTGGAGTGCTACTTCGGCCTGCGGCGGGAGGAGGTGCTCGGCAGGGACAAGCGGGAGCTGATCCGCACCCAAATCAAGGACATATTTGAGGATCCGGACGGCTTTGCGGAGAAGGTCCTATCTTCGTATGAGGACAACACCTATGTTCAGAACTTCGAATGTCACGTGCTGCCCGGCCCGGGACGGGAAGAGCGCTGGCTCGAACACTGGAGCCAGCCGATTCGCTCCGGGCGCTACGCCGGGGGGCGCGTGGAGCATTACACCGACATCACCGTTCGCAAGAGGCTTGAAGCATCCCTGCGGGAGTCGGAAGAGCAGATGCGCTTGATCATCGAGACGAGCCCGGATGC
>CAZGRE010000035.1:0-15379 GCA_964528085.1 uncultured Thermotogae bacterium
TTGGCTTAGCTCTTCCAACCACTTAAACTGGTGCAAGATTTCAACCTCATATCCGGCGGGGCGGTAGCGTCGATCGACTTCCAAGCATTTTCTATGTAGTTGCCATTCCGTAAGTTTTAAGATTGTGCCAAGGGAATGGGGGGAAAAAGCTCGATCAATCTCCAAGCAACCTCTCGATCAAATCGCTCTTGTCGACTTTAAGATGAAGGGCAATCTCCTTGATGATGTTATTGAGAGTCCCCACCCGAAGTGGTTTGTGGCGCGGGATCGTAAGATGGTGGACCGGATCAACAGTGCGAGTCAACCGCAGATGGCTTCCGGTTTGCCGCGTGATCTGATAACCGAGATTCCCTAGACGACGGGCGAGTTCTTCCCCGCCCAGATCGCGGGGAAGCTTCATACCGGGATTACCTCGTCCTTGGTCAGGTGGAGCCTGACGAACTTGGGGCGGTCCTCTCCCTCGAAGTGACAGGACACCGCGTCACGCACGGCCTCTCTCAGCGCATCGAGCGAGTCGGCTTCCGTGAATATCGAGTATCCAAGGGCGCGGGCTTCGTATCCGCCTTCAGGGGATTCCTCCACCACGAAGATGATCTCGTTCATTCCTCCTCCCATCACTGCTCCAGTCTAAACCATAAGCCCCTCGAAGGCTACCTTCATCGGTTCCGCTCGTAAGACTGGAGGGGACCTCTCCCATTCTCTGGACGACTCAAAGAAGGATAAGGAATTCCAACTGCTCGGGAGGCACTCAGCCCCTCGAGTATTCCTCCCACAACCGGTCGAGGGCGGGGCGGTAGCGCCGGTCGAGAAGATCGGGGTCGGTAAGCTCGGACTCGTTTAACATGGTGACGTACGGGACCTCGATCTCCTTCACCTCGATCCGGCCGTGCGGGGCGGGTGCGATCCTCTTCCAATCGTCCTTACCGTAGGTCCTCTCCATGTCATCGCGCGGGACCGAGTGGGTGAGGATCGAGTCCTGCCTCTCCCTGTCGTAGCGGGCCTCGTTCCGCCGCCACGACTCCTCGAACGAGACATCGATGTACAGGATCGAAGCGCGCTTCAGGATCTCAGGTGAGAGGCGCGCTAGGGCCTTCCGGTATCCGTCCTCCCCGCCGCGGGAGAACTCGATGATCAGCGTATCCCCTCCGCCGAGCTCTGAGAGGGCCTCCTCTCCCTGACGGTTCAGCTTCTCGATCAGAAACCCCCACATCGCGGGATCGGCGACGGCGTAGTTCACCCCGACGCGGCGGGAGAAGAGCCGCCCTCTGCCCAGCCGCTCCCAGATGTCGTCCTCGAGGAACTTCTCCCACAGGATGGGGAAATCGTCGATTACGCGAAGCTCTCCGATATGGTAGCGCGCGGCCCGTTCAACAAGCGGGGTCTTCTCCATGAAGTCGATGAACTCGCTCTTCCCGCTCGCCGGTCGGCCGAGGAGGAGGATGAGCGGGAAAATCTCGCTCATCACCGGCTTGTTGGCGGTGTAGCGAAGCCCGATTATCCGCTCGATCTCGGCGATAAACTCGGATGGATCCCGGTCGGCGTCGATCGTGACAAGCTCGGTCTTGCGGGCGATGTGCCATGAGTCAAGGTGAGAGAGCATCCGGGAGAGGCGCTCCTCGTCGATGAAGTACTCGGGCGTACCCCTCCCCTCCTGCCGGGAGATCGATACCTCGATCGGGGCTGAGAACCTGATGTACAGGTCCGGCCGGGGAAGCTCATTCTCGATCCGCGGGTAGACCTCGACGAACCCGGTATCACCGAGAGCCTGCGCATAGGCGAGATGAACCCCGAGGTGCGACTCCTCAAGGCAGATCCTCCCCGATTCGAGCGCCTCCTCGATCCTGCTCCTTCGTTCCGGAAGGGAGGCGAGGATCGCCTCGGTCAGCCTGGCCCGCTCGGTCAGAAGGTCGATCTTCTCCCGCTCGGCGATCTCCTTGACGAGCTCGGGGAGGACGACGACCCGCTCGGGATAGAACCGGGCGAGGAGCGCTAGCGCCTCGCTCTTTCCGAGGGCCGGTAACCCTTCGATCACGATGTGCTTTCCCGATCTGTTCATCGGATCGATTTTACCCGTAAGACAGGCCCGTTTCTCCTCGATATCGACTTCGTGCAAGCGGCCTGTATAATGGTCCGATTCGAAAGGAGCCTAGGGAATTGAGCAAGTTGATCATCGTAGAGTCGCCGACCAAGGCGCGCACGATCGGGGCGTTCCTCGGGAAGGGGTACCGCGTCCTCTCGTCGCAGGGGCATGTCCGCGATCTGCCGCGCAACGACCTTGGGGTCGACATCGAGCGCGACTTCACCCCGAAGTTCGAGACGAAGCGGACGAAGCAGATAAAGCTCCTGCGCGAGGCGGCGAAGGGGGCGAGCGCCGTCTACCTCGCCACCGACCACGACCGCGAGGGGGAGGCGATCGCCTACGACCTCTACACGATCCTGAAGCGCGTCGTCAAGGACGAGTCCGCCTTCTCCCGGCCGGTGTTCAACGAGATCACAAAAAGGGTGATCGTCGAGGCGCTCGAGTCCCCGGCCAAGATCGACCTGAACAAGGTTGAGGCGCAGCGGACGCGGCGGATCCTCGATCGGCTCGTCGGCTATCGGGTGAGCCCCCTCCTCTCCCGCGTCATCGCCGGGAGCAAGTACGGGGGGCTGTCCGCAGGAAGGGTGCAGTCGGTGGCCCTCCGGTTTCTGTGCGACCGTGAGGCCGAGATCGCAACCTTCGTCCCCAAGGAGTATTGGGAGATTGAGGTGAAGCTCTCAGATAGCGGCGTCTTCGTCGCCTCCCTGACTAAGAAGGGCGGGGAGAAGTTCGTCGTCCGGAGCGCCGCTGAGGCAGACGAGGTCGAGCGGGGGCTCCGCTCCGCCCGGATCACGGTCGAGTCGGTCGAGGAGAAGGAGAGGCTCCGCCAGCCCTCTCCCCCGTTCATCACGAGCTCGCTCCAGCAGGCTGCTTCGTCCCTCCTCGGGTTCTCCCCGAAGCGGACGATGCGGATCGCCCAGGAGCTGTACGAGGGGATCGCGCTCCCCGAGGGGACGAGCGGGCTCATCACCTACATGCGTACCGATTCGGTCAGGGTCTCGGAGGATGCGCTCAAGGCGGCGCGGAGGCTGATCGAGACCTCGTTTGGCAAGGAGTACCTCGCGGAGAGGCCGCGGCGCTACCGGAACAAGAAGGGCTCCCAGGACGCGCACGAGGCGATCCGGCCGACCGACCCGACGCGGAGACCGGAGGAGATATCGTCCTACCTCACACCCGATCAGCGCAAACTCTACACCCTGATCTACAACCGGTTCCTCGCCACGCAGATGGCACCCGCCGTCTACCGGAACCGGAAGGTCGTCGTCTCCGCCGGGGATTACACCCTGGAGGCGGCGGGTAGCACCCTCGTCTTCCCCGGGTTCCTCAGGCTCTTCCCCGAGAAGAAGGACGAGACCGAGATCCCGGCGGGGCTGCGGGAGGGTGAGGCCCTCAAGCTCCTCGCGATCGAGAAGAAGCAGAAGTTCACCGAGCCGCCGCGCCGCTACTCCGAGGCCGGGCTCGTCAACCTCCTCGAGAAGGAGGGGGTCGGCCGGCCGAGCACGTACGCCACGATCATCTCGGTGATCCAGGAGCGGGGGTACGCCGTAAAGGAGCGTGGGAGCCTCCGCCCGACCCTCCTCGGACAGGTCGTCGTCGACTTCTTGAAGCGCTACTTCGCCGAGACGGTCGAGCCGGAGTTCACCGCCCACATGGAGGAGGACCTCGACCGGATCGAGGAGGGGGAGCTGACAAGGATCGACGCCCTCCGCGAGTTCTACGATCCGTTCTCCGACCGGCTGGCTGCCATCGAGTCGCTCCTCGGGGACGGGGGGGCGCGGCCGTTCCGCGTGATGAGCGACCTCGATTGCGACAAGTGCGGCGCCCCGATGGAGCTTCGCTACTGGAAGGGGACGTACTTCCTCGGCTGCTCGAACTACCCTGAGTGTCGCAACACCGTGAACCTCCCGCCCGACATCCCGTACAGGTACATCGACGGGAGGCTGATCGTCCGCGAGGCCCTCGCCGAGTACGCGGAGAGGACCGTCCAGACGATCCCCTGCCCGGGGTGCGGCGCGCCGATGGAGCTTCGCACCGGCAGGTACGGCCGCTACTACAAGTGCACGAACCCGGAGTGCGGAAAGACCGCACCGGTCTCGACCGGGGTTACCTGCCCGAAGTGCGGCGAGGGGGTCCTAGTCGAGAAGTACTCGGCGAAGCGGAGGAGGACGTTCTACAGCTGCAGCAACTATCCGAAGTGCCGGTTCGCCGTGTCCGAGCGGCCGGTCAAGGTCTGCCCGGCCTGCGGCGAGGGGGTCCTTGTCGAGAAGGGGGATCGGCTGCGCTGCACGAACAAGGCCTGCTCGTACGAAGAGAAGCTCCCTGAGGCCGGTTGAGTCTACGCTGCCTCGGATAGGAGCTTGAACCACTCGAGCCGCTTCCGCAGGTTCGAATCCTGCAGCTTGGCGAGCGCCTCCTTCTGGATCTGGCGGACCCGTTCGCGGCTGATCCCGAAGACCTCTCCGACCTCGTCAAGGGTCTTCGGCTGATAGTCGTTCAACCCGTAGCGGAGCTCGAGGATCTTCCGCTCCCGCTCGGTCAGCCGCTCGTCGAGCGCCTTCTCCAGCTCCTGGACGAGGAGGTGCTCGAACGTCTCGCGCTCCGGGGATTCCACGGTCGCGTCCTCGATGAAGTCACCGAGGACCGAGCCGTCGTCGTCGTAGCCGATCGGCATGTCGAGGGACGTCAGGCTCTGGGCGGTCTTCTTCGCCTTGACGACGTTCTCCAGCGTCGTCTCGAGCTCGTCGGCGAGCTCCTCCAGCGAGGGGAGCTCCCCCGTCTCCTTCAGATGGGTCCTCTCGACCTGGTAGATCTTCCGGATCAGCTCGTTTATGTGGGTCGGGACGCGGATCGTCCGCGAACGGTTGGTGATCGCGCGGAGGATCGCCTGGCGGATCCACCACGTCGCGTACGTCGAGAACTTGTATCCGCGCGTGTAGTCGAACTTCTCGATCGCCTTCATCAACCCGAGGTTCCCCTCCTGGATCAGGTCGAGGAACGGGAGCCCGCACCCGCGGTACTTCTTGGCGATCGACACGACGAGCCGGAGGTTCGCCTCGGCGAGCTCCTCCTTGGCGCGCTTGTCCCCGGCCTCGATCCGCTTGGCGAGCCGGACCTCGTCCTCGCGCGTGAGGAGCGGGACGCGGCTGATCTCGCCGAAATAGGTCCGGATCGGGTTGTCCGACCGGCTCGGCCGCGCCAACTCCGGTTCGTCATCGAGCGGGGTCGTGCTCAAGTTCTTGCTCAGGTTGATCGTCGCTTTCGGTTCCTTCATGCTATTCACCTGCTTGCTATCCCAAAAGACGAAATATAATCGGACGACCTCGCGGGCCCTCCGATTATCGCCTTCTCCGGATATAACTTGCTTGTTGTCGCTCTTTCCTCAGTTCCTTATTCCGCTAGTCGGCCTAGTATAGCACAACTTCATCCGCAAGTGAAGGGGGAGAAAAACGCGTATTTTCGCGCCTTTTGTGCGGCCTAACTGCGCGGGAGGAAGGCGATCATGGCGGCGACCCCGAGCCCGACGAGGAGCCAGATGTACCCTCCGTCGACCCGCGGGGCGACCGGTCGGCCGCGGCCGAGGCCGATGTCGAATCCGAGGGCGATCTCGGGGGAGAGGCTCCAGCTGATCGGGAGCTTTTGAAGCGTGCGGAACTGAAGGACTACGGCGAACGAGTCGCGTAGCCAGATCTGATAGCCGCATCTAAGGTCGAGGAACGGCCGGATCGCCCATGCGCTCCCGACCCTGAGCCACTGGATGCTAAGCCCTCCGCCGGCGTAGAGCGCGGTCGGGCCGACCCATCCCTTGGCGAGGAGGATCCCCCCGCTCTCGTACAGGTAAGGGAACGATCCCGGGTAGGCGCCGATGTCGAGCAGGACGGTCAGGTTCTCCGACAGGAGCCCCTCGAACGAGAGGTAGGAGAACGACCCCTCCCAGTCGATCGGTAGTGAGTACGGGACGCTGACCCCGAATCCGATCGCGGCCGGTGCCGGCTGAAGCTCGGCGAACAAGGCCGGCGCGGCGAGCGCAACGATCAGCAAGATTAGGAACGCACGCTTAACCATCGGCTTCAATACTAGTTCCTCGCTCTTCCCCGATTCAGGGCGTTCGACCCGTGTAGATGGGAGGCGTGTCCCTATTCGTAGGGGGTTGAAAACCGCCCCCTGTCCGCTAATCTCTTTCCCCATGGAGGAGAGAGGGTTTCGGATCCGAAAGATCGTGATCGATGACTACGATGAATTGATCTCCCTGTGGGATAGAAGCGGGCTTCCCTACCGGCCGCGCGGGAGGGACGCGCGGGAGCGGATCGCGCGCGAGCTTCAAGGCCCGTGCGCCGTGTTCCTCGCCGCTGAGGTCGACGGCGGGCTCGTCGGGGCGGTCCTCGGGACGCACGACGGGAGGAAGGGGTGGATCAACCGGCTGTGCGTGGCCCCCGAGCATCGACGCAAGGGGATCGGGAGATCCCTCGTCCGCGCCGTGGAGGAGCGGCTGGAAGAGATCGGGATCGAGATCGTTACCTGCCTCGTCGAGACGTGGAACGAGGAGTCGATGGCCTTCTTCAGCTCCCTCGGCTACGTCCGCCACGACGATATCGTCTACTTCTCGAAGCGGAAGTCCCCCGAGGTCTGAGGCCTACTCCGTCGGGGCGACCGGGATGTTCGGGAGGATCACCTGCCCTGTGACCGGTTCCGAGCTTTTCCCCCGCTCGTCGCGGACGACGAGCTGAACGGTGTACGTCCCCTTGTTTGGGTAGCGGACGGTGATCTTGGGGGTGTGAACCAGCTGTGTGGACGTCAGCGGTGTGATGATCGCGACATCCTTGTCCCCGAATATCCACATATAGTCGACGATCGGGTCGTCGTCCGGGTCGGTCGATAGGCTCGCATCGAGATCGACGACCATCGGGTCCTCCTCGTCAACGTCGTAGACGACGACGAACGCCGCGGTCGGCGGGTGGTTCGGGAAGAGGAAGCACCCACTCGTCAGCCCCAACACCGCTATCATCGACAGGACGATCAGCGCGATTCTCCGTCTGCTCATGGCGACCTCCTAGCGAGGCTAGGGTAGCAGAAACCGGACCGGTCTGTCGAGCCGGTTACACCCCGGCCGCATCCCTGATCGCCCGGACGGCGAGATCCCCGATCACCTGCCTGCGATACGCCGCGCTTGCACGGATGTCGTCGATCGGAGAGACGGATCCGATCGCGATCCCACGCGCCTGTTCGATCAGCTCTTCGCTCGGCTTCCGCCCGGTGAGGATCTCCTCGAGAGGATGGAGCCGGATCGGGGTCGGTGCGACCGAACCGGCGGCGAACCGGGCCTGCGCGATCGATCCGTCCTCGATCCTGATCAGCGAGCCGAGGGAGGCGATCGCGATCGTGAGGGCCTTCCGTTTTCCGACCTTGTGGAAGGACCGTCTGAACCCCTCGGGCGGGAGTGGTATCCGGATCCGGCGGACGAACTCGCCCTTCTCGAGGGCGGTCCTCCCCGGGCCGCGGAAGAACCGATCGAGCGGGACAGTCCTCTCCCCGCTGCTTCCCACGACGATGAGGGAGGCGTCGTAGAGGAGGAGGGGGATCGCGCTGTCGGCCGCGGGTGAGGCGTTTACGAGATTCCCCCCGATCGTCCCGCGGTTTCGGATCTGAGGTGAGCCGATCGCCTTCAACACCTCGGCGAGGAGGGGGAGCTTGTCTCTTATGATCTTCGATCCTATAAGCTCGGCATGGGTCACCGCAGCGCCGATCGAGACGGATCCCGCATCGAACTCTATCCCGCACATCGTCTCGAGATCGGAGACGTCGATCAGCGCCTGCGGGGCGATCCCCCCTCCACGCATCTTCACGAGAAGGTCGGTACCCCCGGCGATGATCGTCCCCCCTTCCCTCAGGTGCTCGATGAGGGATCCTTCCGAATCTACGCGGAGGTAGCGCATGTCGTCTCTCCTTCCCCCTCTGTGAGGTCGTCGGGCCGATCGATGTCCTCGATGCATCCGGGATCATCGACGTCCACAAGCGTGAGTAGCTCCGGATGATCCGCGATGTATCCCCTCCCCCCGCTGTCCCCGGCGAGGGAGGCTGAAAGCTCGGATAGGGAGCTTCGCGCGAAGTAGACCGGGAACCCGCGCCTGCCGTTGTAGGCGGGGGCGGCGATCTTCGCCCCTTCCTTGGCGGCGGAGATCACGGCGGATATCGTCGACTTTTCGATGAACGGCATGTCGGCGTGGAAGATCAACACCCCGTCCGCGTCGCTCGGAACGGCGGATAGTCCCAACCGGAGGGACGAGCTCAGCCCCTCCTCCGGCCGGTCGTTCACAACGATCCGGCAGCCGGCCAATCCGACCTCCTCCTCGATCCGGCGGGCCTCCCTGCCGAGGACGACGGTCTTGCAGGTGATCCCTACCTCGTCTATCCGCGATAGGATCAGGGAGAGGGCAGGCCGTCCGTCTATCCTGATGAGGGGCTTCGACCTTCCCATCCGCCTCCCCAACCCGGCGGCGAGGATCAGGGCTGCGATCATCCCTCACCCTCCATCATCTCGGCCGCCCGGTTCACCGCCTCGATGATCTTCGCGTACCCGGTGCAGCGGCAGAGGTTCCCTTCGAGCGCGGTCCTTATCTCCTCCTCGCTCGGGTGCGGGTTCTCCTTCAGGAGGGCGTAGGTCGACATGATGAACCCGGGGGTGCAGAACCCGCACTGAACCGCTCCTGTCTCCACGAACGCCCGCTGGATCGGGTGGAGCCTCTCCCCATCGGAGATCCCCTCGATCGTCAGGACCTCCTTCCCGTCCGCCTGGGAAGCGAGGACGAGGCAGGAGACGACCGGCCTCCCGTCGAGGAGGACGGTGCACGCCCCGCACTCCCCCTCACCGCACCCCTCCTTCGTCCCGAGGAGGTGGAGCCGGTCGCGCAACAGGTCGAGGAGCCTCATCCCCGGAGCCACGTCGCATTCGACCCTCTCCCCGTTCACTGTCAGATCGATCCTCATAGGTGCTCCTCCACCGCGGCAAGGGAGGGTTCTATCTCTATCGGTCTTTCCGCGATCGCCTTCTGGGCGGCAGCCACGTCCTTCAACCCGTTACCCGTTACCATCACCGCCGCCGACCCGCTCAGTCTCCCCTCCCGGGCGAGCCTCCTCAATCCGGCGAACGGGGCGGCCCCGGCCGGCTCGGCGAAGACGCCGGTCCTCTGCGCCAGCTCGCCGATCGCAGCGAGTATCTCTTGGTCGGTGACGGTGACGAACCCCCCACCGTTTGCATGGACGTAGCGGACGGCCTTGACGATGTCGCGCGGCTTCCCGACGCAGATGCTGTCGGCGATCGTCTCCGCCTCGATGTCGTCGATCCGGACCTTCCCCCCGTCGAAGCGCGCGAATGCATGCGCGATCGGGGCCGATCCCTCCGCCTGGATACCGATGACGCGGGGGACCCGCTCGATCAGTCCGAGGCGGTGGAGCTCGTCGAACCCCTTGCATATCCCGCTTATCACCGAACCGTCCCCGACCCCGACGAGGACGTTCTCCGGCGGGTCCCATCCCGTCTGCTCGGCAAGCTCGAGGGCGCCGGTCTTCTTCCCCTCGACGAGGTACGGATTGACCGCCGCCGAGCGGTTGTACCAGCCGAACCTATCCGCCGCCTGAGCGGCGAGGTCGTAGGCGACGTCGTACGATCCGTCGACGAGGAACACCTTCGCCCCGTAGACGAGGAGCTGGGCGACCTTCGCCTCAGGGGCCCGCCGCGGGACGAAGATCACCGTCTCAAGCGCAGTCGCCGCTGCGAACCCGGCGAGGGAGGACGCGGCGTTCCCGGTCGAGGCGCAGGTGACGACCGCCCGTTTCTTCTCCTGCGCCTTGATGACGACGACTGCGCTTGCCCGATCCTTGTACGATCCGGTCGGGTTCTGACCGTCGTCCTTCACAAACAGGCGACTGAGGCCGAGATCGGAGGCGAGATCGGGGAACTCATAGAGCGGCGTCCAGCCGACGCGGAGCGGCTGGATCAGCCCCCTCCCTGAGATCGGAAGGAGGGGGAGGTAGCGCCACATCGAGCGATCCCCGCTCTCCTCAAACGACGTGGGGGAGATCCTCCGCTTAAGGGCGTCGTAGTCGTAGATCACCTCGAGCGTCCCGCGCCGTGGTCCGCAGCTCGGGCAGGTGTAATCCACCTTCTCCGGATCGTACTCCGCCCCGCAGGTTATGCACCGAAGCGCGATCGGCTCACCCATCAGCGATCCCCTCCCTTGAGCGATGATGAGGCGGAGATGAGAAACGGCGCACTTTCACTTAAACCAGCGAGTACGACCGCCATCTCGATTGCCGGTTTGAGCGAGACCTTCCCGTCGAACGGGGAGGTCACCCTCCCCTCCTTGAACTCGAATTGCGGGGAGAGGATGACATCGAGCCTGTCGGTCTTGAACCGGAAGCCGTCGGGGAGCCGGGTGAGGACCATCTCGGATCCCTTCTCCCTCCGCCGGATCGCATCAGGCTCGATGTAGTAGGCGTTCTCCGACTCCGATTCGTAGTCGCCGCGATCGAGGAAGATCCGCGGCTTATCCTGGTAGGGATCTCCGGGGTGGACGCAGAACGTCGTGCAGTTCCCGCATCGGTTGCAGAGATCGTCGACGTGCACGATCTGACGGGCCTGAGCGAACGAGACCGCCTCCTCCCCGACCTTGCGGAGCCTCCCCCCTTCCTCCATCAGTACCGGGGCCTCCACGGAGAGCGGCTCGATCGGGTACGACACGTTCGCCCGGTTCGGGCATACCTCGACGCACTTGTCGCACAGAATCGAGCATTGCAGGCAGCGGCCTCCCTCGGCCCGGGCCGCCTCCTCGGTGAGCGTCGCCTCGATCAGCGAAAACCCCGTCCGCTCGCTCACAGGTAGGTCGGCCGTCTCGTTCTGTAACGATCTACGCGCCCGGTTCCGCTTCAGCTCGAGGATCTCCTCGGCGGAGAGGCCCGGCCTCTCCCAGGGGACGGTCCGGAATTCGACGTTCAGCTCCGAGCAGATTGCGGCAGCCACCCTTCTCCCGTCGGCAGCGGCGGCGATGATGATCGCCGGACCGCGGGCGACGTCACCCCCGGCGTAGATCGGAAGATCGGCCGCCCTCCCCGTCTTCTCCTCGACGATGATCCCACCGTCCTTCCTCAGGGATAGGCGACCCCCGGCGATCGGCCTGATATCCGGCCTCTGACCGGTGGCGATGATGATCGCGCTCGCATCGATTACGAACGAGCTGTCCGGGATCGGAACCGGCCGGCGCCGCCCGTCCTCCCCCGGTTCGCCGAGCTCGTTTCGCAGGCACTCAAGCCCGACGGCACGGCCGTCCTTTACGATTACCCGGACCGGGGTTGCGAGCTCGACGAGATCGTTTCCCTCTGCGAGGAGGTCTTCGATCTCCTCTTTTTCCGCAGGCATCTGGGCCCGCGTCCTCCGGTAGACGACGGTCGTCGGCCTCCCGGTCAGCCGCTGCGCCGTCCGGGCCGCGTCCATCGCCGTGTTTCCCCCGCCGATCACGACGACCCGCCCTCCGAGCTCGGGGGGACTCCCGGTCGCGCACGACTCGAGGAACGAGAGGGCGCCGTAGACACCGTCGGCCTCCGTCCCATCGATCGGAAGCCCGGCGTCCTTGCTGAACCCGCACGCCACGTAGACCGCGGCGAACCCCTCCGCGAGGAGCGACTCGGCCGGCACGGTGACCGGGCTGTTCAGCCGAAGGTCGATCCCGAGCCCGAGTATCCGGTCGATGTCAGCGGTCACGACCTCTTCAGGGAGGCGGAAGCGCGGGGCGATCCGCAGCATCCCCCCCGGTTTCTCCTTCGCCTCGAAGATCGTCACCGATATCCCGCTCTGGGAGAGGAAGTACGCGGCGGATAGGCCGGATGGGCCGCTTCCGATGACGGCGACACGTTTATCGGTCCGATCGGCGGCCCGAGGCTCGATCCTCCCATGCTCGACGGCGAACCGCTTAAGCTTGCGGATCGCCACCGGCTCGTCGTAGTTGTTCCGCGTGCATCTCGTCTGGCAGAGGCTGGTGCAGACGTGCCCTGTCACTCCGGGGAGGGGGTTTTTGGCCATGATTGTGGCGAGGGCGCGGTCGTATTCACCGCGGGCGATCCAGGCGGCGTACTCGGGGACGTCCTGGCGGACGGCGCACGCCTCGACGCACGGGGCCTCGATGCAGTCGAACCGCGTAAGCGGGGTTGATACCTTGGGAAGCTCGCTCGGGTAGTACCCCTTCTTGTAGCGCGGATCCGTGAGCGACTCCGCCGCCGCCCGGGAAAGCCGATCGATCCTGTCCGCGGCGAACGCGGCGAGGGAATCGGCGCCGCTCGAGCGCATCGCATTCTCTATCTCCTCGAGGTACTGGACGAGCCTCCCGTACCCGCCCGGCTTAAGCAGGTCGGATACGGCCGTCACCGGGAGCGCCCCTGAGCGGAGGAGGTCGGTGACGTTCAGCGCGTCCGCCCCGCCCGAGTAGGAGACGTTGATCTCCCCGTCGAACTCCGTCACCAGCCTGTGGAACAGGTTGATGGTGATCGGGTAGAGGGCCCGGCCGGACATGTACATCTCCTCACCCGGGAGGACCCCGCGATGGTTCGCCATCGCCAGCGTGTTGCTCAGCTTCACCCCGAACGACAGGCCGCAGGCGGCGGCCGTCTCCTTGAGCGATGCGATCAACTCGACGGCGCGCTCATACTGAAGGTCGTTCTCGAACACCGCATCCGGGATCGAGATCTCGGTGAATCCGAGGTCGTCGTGGAGGATCCGTAGCACGCGGTCCTTCCCGAGGAGGGTCGGGTTCAGCTTCACGATCGTATGGAGGCCCCGTTCCTCGAGGAGGTAGCGGGCGATCTGCTCGATCTCATCCGGGGGGCAGCCGTGCATCGTCGACAGGGTGACGCTCTGGACGATCTGGGATGGGATCTCGATCTCGGCGAACTCGGGGTGGGCCTCTGCGAGGTGCCCCTTGATCTCAGCGATCCTCTCCGATGCGTCGATGAGCCCGTCCATGAACGCCTGCATCGGCTCGCTCTTGATCCCGGCAAGGTCGTAGCCGACGCTCATATTGAATATCGTGCCGAAGCGCACTTTCTTATCGATCCCGAGGATCCGGCGGAGGACATGGACGAGGACCCACGCCTTGATGTACTCGTCGAGCGATTCCTTCAGGCGGAGCTCCTGCGACCATTCGACGTTGTACCCCTCGTCGGCAAGGTCGATGCACGGGCGGGGGATGTCGAGCTCGTCCATGATCTGAACGGTCTTGAGCTCGATGAACCTCCCCCCGCACAGCCAGGCGGAGACGATGTTCTGGGCGAGCTGGGTGTGCGGCCCCGCCCCCGGTCCGATCGGGGTGGAGAGATATCCGCCGTAGACGCCGTCCACCGCGTATATCGGCTCGCCGTCAGGGACGTAGAACAGGGTCTCTGGGATTCCGAAGATCGACCGCTGCGTCCTTCGCTCGGTCAGGATCCAGTCAAGGAGGGTATCAAACGGTAGTACCCGCATCCGATCGGACATTCTCTCACCTCACACGATACGTTCCCAGAGCCTCTTCGCCTCTTCCCGCGCCAGCGCGTATTCCGCCTCCTCGTCGATCTCGACGAACCGCCCTCCCCGGATGATCGGCTGGCCAGCGACGAACAGGTCGGTCACCCGGAGCGAGTGGACGGCCAGCCCGAACAGGAGGTGCCCGAGGAGATTATCCGAATCGAGCGGGGTCGGGGGTAGGTAGTCGATCAGGGCGATGTCGGCCGGGTACCCGGGGGCGAGGAGGCCGACATCGATCCCGAACACCCGGTTTACGATCTTCCGGTTGTTCGGGAAGAGGAGATCGAACAGGACCGGGAACGGGGCCGCCAGCGGATCACCGGTCGCGTGCTTCTGGAGGATCGCGGCGGTGAACAGCTCGGCGAGCATGTTCGCCCCGAGGCCGTCCGTCCCCAGGCCGATCAACACGTTCCGCCGCGAATAACCGGGGAGGTCGAACGTCCCGACGGCGTTGTTCATGTTCGAGCGGGGATTGTGGACCACGATCGCTCCCCGCTCGGCGAGGAGGTCCTTTTCTCCTTCGTCGAGGTGAAGGCAGTGGGCGAGGATCGAGTTTTTGCGGAGGAGGCCGAACCGATCGAGCCTCTCGATGATCCTCATCCCGTATTTCCGCTCGCACTCTATCTCATCCTCCGGCCCCTCGGCGACGTGGATGTGGATCCCGGCCCCCTCCGGGATCAGCGAGGCGACCCGCTCCAGCGTCTCGTCCGACAGGGTGAACGACGCGTGCAGCCCGAACAGGGATGTGCTCGCCGGATCGCCGGTTGCAGAGGAGAGGAACCTGAGGTTCTCATCGATCCCGGCGCGCGCCTTATCCATTCCGTCGCGGTCCGAGACCTCGTAGCAGAACGCGCCGCGGAGCCCAACGGAGTCGGATACGCACTCCTTCACGATCTCGAGCGACCCCTCTATCGCGTTCGGGCTCGCATGGTGGTCGATCATCGTCGTTATCCCGCAGCGGGCGGCCTCGATCGCGCCGACGAGGGCGCTTGCACGCACCGACGCACGATCGAGTCCCTTGTCGAGCCTCCACCAGAGCCCCTCGAGTATCTGCGCGAACGTCTTCGGAGAGTAATCCGGGATCGCCATCCCCCGGGCGAGGCTGCTGTACAGGTGGGTGTGGGAATTGATCAGGCCCGGTATCGCCAGCCTCCCCTCACCGTCGATCCTCTCATCGTACGCAGTCCGGTCGAGCCCGGCGCGCTCCTGTTCGCTGAACACACCTCCGACCCGATCGTCCTCGATCAGGATCGCTCCGTTCTCGTAGACCCTCGTTTCTCCATCCCAAACGGTGACCGGCTCGATGATCCGTCTTGTCATCCTCGTCCTCCCTTCGGCCGACTTGGATCGGGTCCGCCGATCATGTAGGATAGCCCTTGTCGGACTGTCAGACAACCTTGCAGGACGCCGATGTTGGCGGCAAACTATGGCGGACGGAATAGGGACCTCACCATGATGAGGCAGGTGGAGCGCCGTCTGGGATTGAACGGAGGGGAGCCTGAGGACTTCGACCTCTGAACGGGAAGATAGCGCGGTCGTCGAGATGCGGGGGATCGTGAAGCGGTTCCCCGGCGTGGTGGCGAACGATGGAATCGACCTCTCGGTCGATCGGGGCGAGATCCGCTGCCTGCTGGGGGAGAACGGCGCGGGGAAGACGACCCTGATGCGGATCCTCTACGGCCTCTATCAGCCAGATGAAGGGGAGATCCTCCTCGACGGTGAACCGATCAGGTTTCATTCCCCGCGTGATGCGC
>CAZGRE010000036.1:0-14955 GCA_964528085.1 uncultured Thermotogae bacterium
CGCGATGCCCTCGTCATCCTCGGGCAGGCGATCAGCCACGGGGAAAGCGCGATCACCGGGGAGACCGTCCTCGACATGCTCGGGTTGGTCGACCGCGATACGCACGCCGCGTTCATCGCCGCGATCGAATCGAACGATCGACGCTTTATCCTTGAGACGATCGACTCCCTCGTCGAGCGGGGGAAGGATCTCGAGGTCTTCCTTGCGGATGTGATCGAGACAATCCGCGATCGCCTGGTGTCAGGAGAGGCATCGACGAAGCGCGACATCGCGATCGCCCGCGGCCTGTTGGATGTGAAGTCCGATCTCTTCCGCTCCCTCGATCGGCGGATACGCCTGGAGATCGGGATCCTCGATCTGATGGCGAGGCTGAACGATAATCAGCCCCCTCCTCCCCCGGCGGAGAAGGCTGAAGGGCCCATCCGGCGGGCCAGCGAGTCCGCCCCTCCTGTTTCGCATCCGAACATCCCGGAGGAGATCGCTCCAGCCTGGAAGCGGATGCTCTCCGAGATTGAACGGGAGCGGATTGCGATCGCCGCGTTCCTCCTCGAGGGGCGGCCGACCCTCGAGGACGGCAAGCTGATCATCCGCTTTTCCAAGGATCATTCGTTTCACAAGGAGAGCCTGGAGAAGGGGGGGAACCTCCAGTACCTCGCCGGATCGGTCCGCCGCCACTTTGGGGAGGGGATCCACGTCGAGGTCTCATACGAGGGGGAGGCCGCCGGCCGCAGCGGAGGGGCGCTCTTCGAAAAAGCGCAGCTTATATCCCGGATGTTCGATGGTGAGATAGTAAAGGAGGAGGAGTGAAGGGACTTGGAGATCTTGCGAATATCGTTAAACAGGCGAAGCGGCTCCAACAGCGGTTCGAGGAGGCACAGGCCGAGATAGCGCAGATGAAGGCCGAGGCGACGGCCGGCGGCGGGATGGTGAAGGCGACCGTCAACGGTCGCGGTGAGCTGATCGATCTTTCGATCGAGCGCGAGGTCGTCGATCCGGAGGACGTAGAGATGCTCGTCGATCTGATCATCGCTGCCGTTCAGGAGGCGCAGAAGAAGGCGCAGGAGACCGCGCAGGAGAAGCTCGGCCCGATGACGGAGGGGTTGGCTGGGCTCGGCTTGCCTATGTAGGAACCGGTCGGGTTGCACGCGAAAGAGGGGGTACGTATAGTCGATCTGCGGATGGAACGAGGTTACGAGGGGGACTGTGCTCGCTGAGATCAAGGAGTTACTCGCGCTGCAGGGGATCGATGGGAGGCTCGCCGACCTGGCGGCGCACCGGAAGCGGCTGATTTCCCAGGGGAAGAGCATCGAGGAGAGGATCGAAAGCGAGCGGGAAGCGGTCGAAGCCCTCCGTCGGAACCTAGCGGAGCTCGAGCAGATGAGCCGGCTGAAGAACCTCGAGGTCGACGAGCTCGATGAGAGCATCCGCGAGTATCGAACCCGCCTTGAGACGGGGATAATCAGCTTCAAGGAGATGGAGGACCTCCGCCTCAAGATCGAGAGCGAGCGCAGCCGGATGAGCGAGATGGAGGATGAGGCCCTCTCCCTGATGGACGCTATCGAACGGGGGCGGGAGGAGCTCGTCGAGGCGGAGGAAAGGCTGAGACAGAGGGAGGAGGAGTTCCGCTCGGAGGGAGCGCGGATCGCTTCCTCCATCGAGGAGACGGAAGGTAGAATCGCCGAGCTGGAGGCCGAGAGGGAGCGGCTAACGGCTCGGATCACGCCGTACCTCCTCTCCCAGTACGAAGCCCTCCATGCCAAGTATCCCGATCCGTTAGCCGTGATCTCGCATGGGACCTGTGCCGGCTGCAAGCTGAAGGTGAGCGGAAACACGGTCGAACGCGCGAAAGGGGGAATGGGAATCGTCCGATGCGAACATTGTTCGCGCATCCTCTACGTCGACTGATCCCTCTGTTTACCCTCACGCTCGCCATCTCGCTCAGCGGAGCGTCGCAACTCCCGCGACCGATCGGGAACCTCTCCGACTACGGAGCCGTTCTCGATCGCCACGGCCGCGAGCGGATAGACGGGCGGATCGCCTCCCTCCGCGACCGCTATTCGATCGATCTCTACATCCTTGCGAGCTGGGAGAACCCCTTCCCCGACATCGATTCCTATGCCGATGCCGTATTCGACTACTGGGGGCTGAACCGGGGGAGGACGCTCCTCGCCGTCTTTCTTAGGTCCGATGGGTCGTGGGATGTCCGGATCCGGGCGAGCGACGGGATCCGAGCCGGATACGCCCGGCTGGAGGAGGAATTGGAGGACGGGGTAGCGGACCTCGTCTATCATCGCCGGATCGAGGAGGCGATGCTCGCCCTGTGCGATACGATCGAGCGGATCCTCTCCCCGACCGAAGAGGGGGGAGCCCCTTCCCGCTCCGGCTTTCCCACCCTGAGCGCCGTAGCCCTCGTCCTCGCCGGTGCGGCCGGGCTCGCCGCTCTGATCCATCGGCGGATCTGCCCCCGCTGCGGGAGGATTCTCCGCCTAGGTGCGGATGGGGTATACTACTGTCGACGCTGCGGGTTTCGTCGACATCGGTGAGAGAGGGCCAGGGAGACGCGCGCTTCCCCCAGGGGAGCGTGAGGAAAGTCCGGACTCCGCAGGGCAGGCCACTGAGGAAATCTCAGCAGGGGTGACCCTGGGACAGTGCCACAGAGAACAGACCGCCGATGGCCTTCGGGCACAGGTAAGGGTGAAACGGTGGTGTAAGAGACCACCAGCGGTTCGGGTGACCGGGCCGGCTCGGTAAACCCTGGCCGGAGCAAGGCCGAGTAGGAAGGCGCTCGAGGGCTGCCCGCCCGAGCCTTTGGGTAGGCCGCAAAGATGGATGTCTCCCCACGACAGAATCCGGCTTACAGGCCCTCTCTTAGAAGGAAGGAAAGGTGAAGCGACGCATATGGGTCGTCCTCAGCATCGCCTATGCGGCCGGGATATTCGTCCTCTCATCATTCCCCCTCGCAGGGTCGGTCGTCTTCCCCGGTTCCGGGATCGACAAGCTGATCCATGCCGCTGAGTACGCCCTCCTCTTCCTCCTCGTACGGCGGGCCGTTTGTGGGAAGACGGGCCTCTCTCTCCTCATCACCGTCCCGTATGCGGGGAGCGATGAGCTACATCAGGCGTTCGTCCCCGGCCGGCATGCAGGGATCGATGACTTCGCCGCCGATCTTGCCGGGATACTCCTCCTCGTAGCATTAAGCGCGCTTTTGCGCCGTTTCCCCTTGCTCGCTCGGTTCCGCCGGCGTATACTTTCGCACGTCGTTTCGCGAAAGGGAGACTGACATGTTCGTTTGGTATCCGTTCTTCCTCGGACCGAGTATCCTGATCCTCCTGCCGGCGATCGCCCTCGCCGTCTATGCGCAGTGGCGGGTCCGCTCGACGTATGCCAGGTATGCACGGATTCCCTCGGTGAGCCGGATCAGCGCGGAGGGGGCGGCGAAGCGGATCCTGGAGGCGAGAGGGATAACCGATGTATCGATAGAGGAGACGCCCCGCCCCCTTGGGGATCAGTACGATCCGCGCACAAAGACCCTCCGCCTCTCCGCACCGTCTTCGCCCTCGATCGCTGCGATCGGGGTCGCCGCCCACGAGGCAGGGCATGCGATCCAGCACGCGCAGGGGTTCGCCGCCCTCGCCCTGCGGACGGCGATCGTCCCACTTGCGAATTTCGGTTCGCAGCTCGCCTTCCCGCTCTTCTTCATCGGGATCATCTTCGGGTTCCAACCGCTCCTGACGGCGGGGATCCTCCTCTTCTCCGCCGCGGTCCTGTTCACCCTCGTGACCCTTCCGGTCGAGTTCGACGCCTCCCGCCGCGCCGTCGCCGCGCTGAGGGGGACCGGTGTAGTCAACGAAGAGGAGCTCGGGGGGGTGAAGGAGGTCCTGTTCGCCGCCGCCCTCACCTACGTCGCCGCAGCGGCGATGGCCGCGCTCCAGCTTCTGATGCTCCTGTCGGCGAGCAGGCGGAGATGAGGCTCGCCCCGTCGTTGCTCTCCGCCGATTTCGGCGCCCTCCGCGCCGAGGCGCGGGAGGTGGAGCCCCTCGCCGACTACTTCCACATCGACGTGATGGACGGGCACTTCGTCGATAACCTGACGATCGGTCCACCGGTGGTGAACGCACTCCGCGCCGGGCTTTCAAAGCCGTTCGACATCCACCTGATGATCGATTATCCAATCCAGTACGCCCCGCGGTTCGAGGTCGATCCTCCTGATGTGATCACCTTCCACATCGAGGCGAAGGACGAGCCGTTCCGGGCGATCGAGGGGATCCGCTCCCTCGGGTGCAAGGTCGGGATCTCTCTCCGTCCGATCACCCCGATCACCGCGGTCTTCCCCTACCTCGATCTCGTCGATCTCATCCTCGTGATGAGCGTCGAGCCCGGGTTCGGCGGCCAGGAGTTCATCCCGGAGGCGGTGGAGCGGATCCGCAGGCTGAAGGAAGAGATCGGTGAGAGGGACGTCATCGTATCGGTGGACGGCGGGATCAACGTGACGAACGTCGGCCGGGTCGTCGACGCCGGGGCGGAGCTGATCGTCGCCGGCTCGGCGATCTTCAACCGTCCCGATCGGCTCGCCGCGATGCGCGCCCTGATCGACGCCGCCCAAACCCGATGAACCGGACGAACTCCGCCGATGAGGGGTACATGCGCCTCGCCCTCGAGCTCTCCCGCAACGGTGAGGGCTGGACGCGCCCGAACCCGATCGTCGGCGCAGTCGTGGTCAAGGATGGAAGAATCGTCGGCCAGGGATGGCACAAGCGGTTCGGCGGTCCGCATGCCGAGGTGTTCGCGCTTAAGGAGGCTGGGGAGGAAGCGCGCGGGGCGACGATCTACGTCACCCTCGAGCCGTGCTCACACCACGGGAAGACCCCGCCGTGCACCGAGCGGATCATCGAAGCCGGTATCTCCCGCGTCGTCGTCGCCTGCCGCGATCCGAACCCGCTCGTGGACGGGAGGGGGATCGAGAGGCTGAGGGCGGCCGGGATCGCGGTGGCCGAGGGGGTACTGGAGGACGAGGCGCGAAGGTCAAACGAGATCTTCTTCAAGTTCATCCGGACCGGCCTCCCGTTCGTCCAGATAAAACTCGCTCAGTCCCTCGACGGGAGGATCGCGACCCGCACCGGCGATTCGCGGTGGATCACCGGGAGGCTGGCGCGGACCGAGGGCCATCGCCTGAGGCGGAGGTTCGCTTCTGTCCTCGTCGGGGCCGAGACAGCGATCGAGGACGACCCGCTCCTCACCGTCCGCCATGTCGAAGGGCCCGATCCCGCCAGGATCGTACTCGACGGCCGTGGCCGGATCCCCCTCGAGCGGAGGATGTTCTCTGAGGATGGACGGACGATCCTCGTCACCGCTACGATGCCGGAAGAGAGGGAGGAGAATCTCCGTGCCCGCGGGGTCGAGGTCTGGCGTATCCCAGGGGACGGCGATCGAGTCGATCTGAGCGCCCTTCTCTCCCACCTCGGGAAGGAGGGGATCGACTCCCTTCTGGTCGAGGGAGGGGGGGAGACGGCGGCGGCGTTCCTGGAAGAAGGCCTCGTCGACAAGGTGGCGCTGTTCATTGCGCCGATCATCGTCGGCGGTAAGGGTTCCGTCCCCGCCGTTGGCGGGACGGGGGCGGAGAGGATCGCGGATGCCCTCCGCCTGCGCGATGTGAGGCTCCGCTTCCTCGGGGATGATCTCTACCTCACCGGCTATCCGGTGAGAGGCTCGGCAGCTTCGACTCGACGTATCCGTTAGCGACGAACCAGTCGACCGCCTTCTTTAGGGCCTTTCGGATCGACGTCCGCGGGAGCCCGAGCTCTTCGAACGCCCGTTTGGGATCGTAGTACATGTAGTGGCGCGTGAGCCGGATCGTCTCCGGTGTCATCCGCGGCGTCCCGCCGGTCAGCCGGCAGATCCCGGCGTTCAGATAGGCCATACCGAGGCCCGGTAGGTAAGGGAGGCGGAACCTAGGGGCAGGGAGCCCGGTGATATCGGAGAGGATCTCGAGGAGATCGCGCATCGAGACGTTCTCCCCGCCGAGGATGTAGCGCTCCCCTATCCTACCCCGCTCTGCTGCGAGGAGGTGCCCCTGCCCGACTATCTCGGCATCGACGACGTTCATCCCGGTATCCATGTACGCGGGGAGGCGGCGGTTCAGAAAGTCGAGGATCAACCGCCCGGTCGGTGTCGGCCTGATATCGTAGGGGCCGACCGGGAACGACGGGTTGACGATCACGACCGGAAGGCCCTGTTTTACGTACTCGCGTGCGACCTCCTCGGCGAGGTACTTGCTCCGCTTGTACGCCCCGACGATCCGCTCCGGCTCGACCGGCGTATCCTCGCTTGCCGGCCTATCCCTCTCCGGTATGGCGAGCGCGGCGACCGAGCTTGTGTAGACGACCCTCTCGACACCGGCTCTTCTCGCCGCTTCGAGGACGTTCCGCGTCCCTCCGACGTTCACCTCAAACGGAAGAGCGGGGTCCTTCACCCAGAACGAGTAGAGGGCAGCGACGTGATAGACGCGGTTGCACCCTTCGACCGCGCGACGGAGCGACTCAGGATCGCGGACGTCACCGACGACGGGCTCGACCGGCAGGCCTTTGATGTTGGCGAGGTTCGAACCTTTCCGGATAAGGACCCGGACCTCGCCTTCTGCCTTGAGGAGGGCACGGACGACGTTTGCCCCGAGAAAGCCGGTCCCCCCGGTGACGAGCGATCTCATAACCCTCCTATCGAGCGGACTCACAGCCGAACGGATCCGGCCGACGATTGGGCGAAGCAGGGCTCGAACCTGCGACCTTTCGGATGTGACCCGAACGCTCTCCCAGCTGAGCTATTCGCCCTTACCCCTCGCGAAGGGTAGCTTCATTCTAGCGGCGCCCTCCCCGGCGATCAAGCGTCGAATTGGGCGTTTTCCAGCATGTCGGAGAGGCTCTCCCCCTTCCTCTTCCGCGTGATCTCGACGAGGCCGAGGGCCGTCATATCGACGAAGTCAGTCGGGACCCGATCTCGCTTCAACATCTCCTTCATCTTGTCGATCACCTGCTGCACGTGCTTTGGGTTCTCCATATCGACGAAATCGACGATGATGATCCCGCTTATCTGGCGGAGCCGGAGCTGGCGCGAGATCTCTACAGCCGCCTCGAGATTGGTGTTCAGTATCGCATCCTCCTGGTTCCGGTGGCGGATATCCCCGCCGGTGTTGACGTCGATCGCGATCAGGGCCTCCGTCTCGTCGATGATCAGCGACCCTCCACCGGCGAGGGGGACGCGCCGCTCGAGGCTCTGCCGGATCTGATCCTCGATCTTGAACGCGCGGAAGAGCGGTTCCTTCCCCTGGTGGAGGCGGACGCGATCCCTGTACTCCGACATCCGCATGTAGTCGAGGAAGGTCAGGATCTTCTCGTAGAAGAACGGCGAGTCGACGATCACCTCCCTCGTATCCGGATCGAGCCGGTCGCGGAGGATCATCTGAACGAGCCCCATCGTCTTATAGAGGAGCCGCGGTTTCCTCGCCGACCGGGCCGCTTTCTTTATCCCCGCCCAGGTATCGACGAGAAGCTCGTAGTCGCGCTCAAGGTCGGTCTTGCTCGCCCACTGGGCGGCCGTCCGCGCGATCATCCCCTCACCCTCCTTCTTGAGGGCGCGGGCGATCCTCCTGATCCTCCGCCGTTCGCGGACGCTCTCCACCCGACGTGAGACCCCGAGGCGGTCCTCGGTCGGGAGGTAGACCCAGAACCGGCCGGGGAGGCTGATCTTCGTCGTCCCCTGCGGGTTCTTCGTCCCGATCCCCTCCCTCCTCACCTGGAGGGTTATCAGCTGGCCGGGGCGGAGGACCTTCTCGATCGGGACCTTCCCCTGCCACGGCTTGAACCCCTTCTCCAGCAGGATCTGGTCGTTGATCTCGTTCTGGGAGAGGAAGAGGGTCCTGTTCTCCCCGATATCGACGAACGCCGAGCCGAGCCCGGGAAGGACGTCCGCCACCCTCCCCTTGTAGATGTTCCCGACGATCTTCTCCTGCGTCGGATGACCGTAGTGGATCTCCATCAGCCGGTCCCCCTCGAGGAGGGCGACCCGCGTCCGTTTCTCACCTTCACCCGTCTCGTCGACGGAGATCAGAATCCTCTTTACGTCGATTTTAGCACCTTCTTTCCCTCATCGAGTCCGATCAATATCTCTGTGAACCGCCGCCCGGTCCGAGGGTCCACGAGGTCAGGGGCGATCTCGGTAAGGGGTATCAGCACGAATCGCCGCGCATCCATCCGCGGGTGGGGGACGATGACCGGACCCTCCTCGATCACCTCGTCTCCGTATAGGAGGACGTCGATGTCGAGCCGGCGCGGGCCGAATCGCGTTGTCCTGATCCGGCCGGCGCGGGCCTCGATCCCCTCGAGCAGGACGATAAGCTCCTTTGGCGAAAGGGAGGTTGCTCCGCCTACGACGCGGTTGAGGAACCACGGCTGGTCTTCGTAATCGACCGGTTCTGTCTCGTAGTAGGATGATCGCTTCGTGATCGTTATTCCTGATCTTTCGATCTGGTCGAGTCCCCAGTCGAGGGCTTCCCGCCGATCTCCCAGGTTCGAGCCGAGGCAGAGATATACCGAGACCGGTCTCACCCGCGGGTCTTCTTCACTTCTGCCGCTGTGCATGCCGCGTTTCCGATACCCGGCGGGGTGAGCTTCCTGACCCGGACGAGGGTCGAATCGATCTTCGGGAATCGCTCCAATAGCCCGTCGCAGATCGCACCGGCGAAGGACTCGATGAGGTTGAATCGGTGTAGCCGGTTGATCTCTTCGACGAGGCTGGCCATCGCGGCGTAGTCGACCGTATCGGAGATCTCATCGCTTGTAAGGGCTCGTTCGATATCCCCTTCGACCTCGATGTCGATCCGGAACCGGCCTTTCTTCCCCTTCTCCTCTTCGTATACGCCGTGATACCCCTCAATCTCGATCCCTTCGATGGACAGGCGTACGCTCATCCCTTGACGGCTTCGTCCTTCGCCAACTCGGCTAGGGCCGTAAACGTCGACGGATCGCGGACCGCGATCTCGGCGAGGATCTTCCGGTTCAATCCGACCCCCCGCCGGGCAAGCCCGCCGATGAACGCCGAATAAGAGACTCCGTTCAGCTTCGCCGCTGCGCTGATCCGCGTCACCCACAGCCGGCGGAAGTCCCGCTTCCGCCGCCGCCGGTCGATGTAGCTGTTCCGAAGGGCCTTCATCACCGCCTGCTTGGCGATCCGATGGGAGGTCCCTCGCTTCCCCTTGAACCCCTTGGCAAGGGCCATGATCTTCTTCCGCCGCTCTTTATGCTTTCTCCCTCCACGCACTCGTGGCATTCTGATACCCCTCTTCTACGCGGTTATTTCCCGATCATCCGCGTGATATTTTTCTTCTGGCCGCCGGTCAGCTGTTTATCCTGGCGGGCCTGCCGCTTCGCCTTCGACCGCTTCTTCACGTTCTTGTGGAAGTAGTTCGACATATGGTGCAACAGCTTCCCGCCCTTCGAACGCTTGAAGCGCTTCTTCGCCGCTTTGTGCGTCTTCTGCTTCGGCACCTTTCTCCTCCTCGTTCAGCTCGGCTGCGTGGGGACCAACATCATCTGGAGGGTCCGACCGCGGGCCATCGGCTGGCCGTCTACGCGCGCGATGTCGCTCACCTCTTCTTCGATCCGCTTGAGGAGCTCCCTCCCCCGCGATGCGTGCACGATCTCCCGGCCGCGGAAGAAGATGCTGACCCGGACCATGTCCCCCCGGCTGAGGAAGTGGCGGACCCGCCCTATCTTCGTCTGAAAATCATGCTCCCCGATCTTTATCGTGAACTTGATCTCCTTCAGTTTGGTCCTCCGCTTCTGCTTCCTCTCCCGTTTCTCGAGCTGGTAATGGTATTTTCCGTAGTCGACGATCTTGCAGACGACTGGGGTCGCCTGGGACGCCACCTCGACGAGGTCGAGCCCCTTTTCGCGGGCGATGGCGAGCGCCTCCTCTATCGGCATGACCCCGAGGTTCTCCCCCTTATCGTCAACGACGCGGACCTCCTTCTGGCGGATCCTCTCGTTGACGCGCAGCTTCCTCTTGTCTATTCTGACCTCCTGTTACTTGGTGGTGGGCCGCGCTCCCATCGGGGCGCGGTCCAGGTACAGCCCGTGTCTAACTATATACTCTGCGACCTCCGCCGGCACGAACCGGTCGATCGACTCCCCATCCCTCACCATCCGGCGGAGACGGGTCGACGAAAGATCGATCTCCGGCATGTCGAGGGGATAGATCGCTGCCTGATCGAACGGGGGTTCTGCAAAGGCGGAGAGGGTCACTCCGGGGCGGGGCGCGATGATGAACGGCACACTCCGTAAGAGCTCCTCCGCCTCCTTCCACGTATCGATCTCGATCAGGCGATCCGCCCCCACAATGAAGCAGATCCCTTCCGGATAATCATCCTTCAAAGCGCGGATCGTGTCAATGGTGTAGGATGGACCGTCGCGGTCGATCTCGATCCGCGAGACGGAGAACCGGTTCTTCCCGTCTACCGCCGCCTTCACCATCGAATAGCGGTCCTCCTTCGTCGCCCCGTTTGTGAGCTCCTTATGCGGCGGGATCCCATTCGGGATGAATATGACACGCGAGAGCTCAAACTGCTCGAGCGCGCGGTCCGCGACGAGGATATGTGCGTTGTGGAGGGGATTGAACGTCCCGCCGAACAGCCCGACCCTACCCTTCAAGCTCAAACTCGACACCCCCGATCCGGACCGGATCCCCCGGCTGGAACCCCCGGCGGCGGAGCTCACGCATGACCCCCATCCTCTCCAGCCGCTCGGTGAGGTAACCCGGTGCGTCCCTGCTCTCCATCGTCAGCTTCTTGACGATCTTCTCCACCTCTTCTCCGATGACGGCGAACCCATCCCCGGAGCGCTCGACGCGGAACCCGGACTCACCCCGATACCGGTAGATCCGCCGCCGGATGGGGGAGCTCCGCCGGGGGGTCCTCCTTTTCTCCTCATCCAGGCGGCGATGGGTCTCGAGGATCAGCTCGCGCACCCCTTCCCTCGTCGCTACAGAGATCGGGAAGAGCTCGACCCCGATCTCTGCGAACCTCTCCTTCGCCTCTTCCACCTTATCCTCATCGATCAGGTCGATCTTGTTCCCGGCGACGATCTGCGGCCGCTTTGCGAGGGAGGGGTCGAACGCCTCGAGCTCAGCGTTGATCTTACGGTAACTCTCGATCGGGTCCTTCCCCTCCAGCCAGGCGAGATCGACCATGTGGATGAAGATCAACGTCCGTTCGACGTGGCGGAGGAAACGGATCCCAAGCCCCTTCCCTGCATGCGCCCCCTCGATCAGCCCTGGGATATCGACGGCGACGAACTGGTGCAATCCATCGACGTCGACCACCCCCAGGTTCGGAACGACGGTGGTGAACGGGTAATCGGCGATCTTCGCCTTCTTCTCCGATATCGTCGATATGAGGCTCGATTTCCCGACGTTCGGAGGACCGATTATCCCCACATCGGCGATCAGCTTGAGCTCAAGCCTGAGGGTCCGCTCCTCCCCGGGGAGGCCGCGCTCGCATATCCGGGGGGCCTGCCTCGTCGAGGTGGTGAAGCTGGCGTTCCCCCGCCCCCCTTCCCCGCCGCGGGCGACGATCACCTCGGCCCCCGGCTCGGAGAGATCGGCGATGACCTCACCCGTCGTCCTATCCCATACGATCGTCCCGACCGGGACGGAGACGATCCGGTCCTCCCCCCGCGCCCCCTGGCGCGTGTTCCGGCCGCCGTCTCCCCCGTTCCCAGCCGTGATCTTCGGTCGGTTTCGGAATCGGTACAGGGTCGACAGGCTCGGATCGGCGCGGAGGATCACGGACCCACCGTCTCCCCCGCTACCTCCGTCCGGGCCGCCGCGCGGGTTGTGGCGGTTGGATATGAAATGGATCACCCCGTTCCCCCCGCGTCCGCCGCGGACGCGCAGGATAGCCTCATCGAGGAACATGAACGTTTACCGGGATGATCATCGATAGCTACTCGCCCGTCGCGGGTAGCACGTTGACGTACTTCTTTCCACGCCCTTCGAACTGCACGTAGCCGGCGGTCTTCGCGTAGATCGTGAAATCCCGCCCCATTCCCACGTTCCTCCCCGGTGCGAATGCGGTCCCGCGCTGGCGGAGGATGATCGTCCCCGCGTTCACCCATTCCCCGCCGAACCGCTTCACGCCGAGGCGCTTCCCCGGGCTGTCATGAACATTCTGCGTAGATCCGGTACTCGTCTTATGAGCCATCGTCTCTCCTTCTACACCTCAACACCGATCGTCGCCTCCTGGACGAGGAGGTCGTTCGGATACTCCTTCTCCAGCATCTTAAGCCCGCGCACCAGCGTCGCCAGGACGGCGTCGAGCTCGCGGTCCAAGTGAGGGTCGCTCCGGTCTATCGTGAGATAGGTGGCGTCGGATACGCTCGTTCCGACCGGGACGTGGAGGTAGTCGGTCAGGGAGGCGACGACCGCCTGCAGGAGGTAGAACGCGCTCGCCCCGGGGATCGTCTCCGCCTGAAGATCACGGACGACCAGCCCGGTGACCCGGTTCGCCTCATCCCGCTGGATCAGAACCTCACCCACGTTCGCTCCTATCCCTCGATGGCGGTTATCGCCGTGGTCATGAACGGCTGTCGATGCCCCTTCGACCGGCGATACCCCTTCTTGCTCTTGTACTTGTAGACGAGGATCTTCTCCCCCCGCCCCTCATGACGGATCTCACCCTTAACCTTCACGCCGTCGAGGTACGGAGTCCCAACGCGGACCCCATCGTCGCCCACGACGAGGAGGACCTTGTCGAAGACGATCTCCTCCCCCGGGGTTGCCCCGTCGATCCGCTCGTGCTGGAGGAGCATCCCCTCTTCCACGCGGTACTGCTTACCACCCGTCTCGATCACTGCATACATGAATAAGCCACCCCAATTCGAGTTTGATTCTAGCAGCGGCTCCAACCCTTTTCAATAGCCTAGTTGATGGCTGTTCCCGGCTCGACCGGCCGGTCGGGGACGATGAGGGAGCCCTCCCCTGCCGCAAGGAGCATGCACTCCGATTTTACCCCACGGACCGTCCTCGGTTCGAGGTTGACGATGGCGACGACCATCCGATCGATCAGTTCTTCGATCGAGTAGCTACCCCTTATCCCGGCGACGCAGCCCCGCTTGAAATCCTTAAAGTCGACCGTCAAACGGTAGAGGCGGTCCGCCCCCTCGATCTCCTCCGCTTCCCGGATCACGCCGACTCGGATGTCGAGCTTGGCGAACCCCTCGTAGGGGATCATATCCCGCTCGGAAGAACCCTTATCTTCGATTCGCGAGCGGATCGAGTCGATATCGATCCGCTCGAGGAGGATCCGCTCGTCCCTCAGCCGGAGCGGACCGGTCGGGCGGAGGATGTCGTCCCAGCTCGGCTTCTCGATCCCCATGATTGACAGGACCTTCCCGGCGAACCTCGGAAGATACGGGCTGAGGAGGGTGGCGATCCCCTTCACCAGATGGACCGCGCTCGTCAGGACCGCCGGATCGTCGGCCTCCCATGGCTTCTTCCTCTGGAAGTAACCGTTACCGAAGACGGCGAGGGAGCAGGCGCTCCGCAGCCCCTGGCTGAGCGATCCGGCATCGAACGCCCGCGCGTACGCAGCGACGGTCTCGGTCAGCTTCTCGCTCACCTCCGGATCGATCGGGGCATCGGGGACCTCTCCATCGAGCCTGGTCTGGACGAACGAGATGATCCGGTTGAACAGGTTCGCCACGTTGGAGATCAACACCCCGTTTATCGCCTTCTCCAGCTCCTCGAACGAGAAGCTGACGTCCCTCCCCTCCGGTCGGTTGTACAGGAGGTAGAACCGCCAGTACTCAGGGACGAGGGCCTCAAGGGCATCGTCGCAGTAGAGCCCGATCCCGCGGCTCTTGGAGAACGACTCTCCTCCGATCCAGTTCAGATACTCGGTCGATGCGATCTGATCGGGGAGGTGGTACCCCTCCCCTGAGGCGATCAGCTGGCCGGGGAAGATCAGGGTGTGGAACGGGATGTTGTCCTTCGCCATGGTGTAGATCTGATGGACGTCATCCCCGAACCAGAAGTCCCTCCAGCGAGGATCCCCGCCGAAGTGCTCGATCACCGCCGAGACGTATCCCAACGCGGCCTCGCCCCAGACGTAGATCACCTTCCCCTCCGCTCCGGCGAACGGGGCGGGGATCCCCCATGAGATATCGCGGGTCATCGCCCGCGGCTTCAGCCCCTCTTCGATCATCCGCTCGGTGAACAGCCGGACGTTCCCCTGGAAGCTCCGCGATGCCACGTACTCCTTCAGCTTGGGAGAGAGCCTCTCAAGGTCGAGGTACCAGTGCTTCGTCGGCCGGAACTCGATCTCGCTTTTGCCGCAGAAGCTGCAGACAGGGGCGATCAGCTCCTCCGGCTCGAGGATCGCCCCGCAGGCGTCGCACTGGTTACCCATCGCCCCACTCGCCCCGCAGCGCGGGCAGACCCCGGTGATGAACCGATCGGCGAGGAATATCCGGCAGTTGCGGCAGTAGGCGCGGCTCTCCTCCTTTGTCTTGATGTAGCCGTTGCGCTCCATCTGAAGATAGATCTCCTGCACAAACCGCTTATGCACCGGCGACTCGGTCGTCGTGTAGTTGTCGAATCCGATTCCGAACCCCTCGATTATCCGGAGGATCTTCTCATGATTGCGCTCTGCGAGCTTCCCCGGGGGGATCCCGAGGAGCTTCGCCTCGTATTCGATCCGCGTCCCGTGCACGTCGCTCCCCGATACATAGAGGACCTCCTTCCCCCGCATCCGCCAGTAACGGGTGAAGACATCCCCTGAGAGGAGGGACGAGACGAGGTTCCCGAGGTGGGGGACCCCGGAGGCGTACGGCCAGGCGCTGCACACAAGGACGCGGTTCTTTTCCATCGAGCCTTCCTTCGTCGCGGAGATGATGGCGGATTATACCGGCC
>CAZGRE010000037.1:0-14424 GCA_964528085.1 uncultured Thermotogae bacterium
CGCTCGCGCCCCCTAACTTCGGAACCGGATGGTATCATGAGGGTTATATGAACTAACAGGAGGGATCGCAATGCACCGAACGATCCGTTTGTCGATTATTGGAACGGCTGTTCTCGCACTTCTGGTAGGAATCTTCATCGTCCCCGTCCTGGCTCAAAGCAGCCCAAGCCAGCTGGTCCTCGCCGTGGCCCGGTTCGACGATCGATCCGGCTCCGGCCTGGCGAACGTCGGGGACGGGGTCGCCGACCTCCTGGTGGAGAGGTTGGTCAACGCCGGATACCGAGTCGTCGAGCGGCAGGAGATCGACTCCATCCTGGCCGAGCGCGGCTTGAACCCGCTCCTCACCGGGGATCTCGCCGAGGCGGCCCGCATAGTCGGGGCCGACCTCCTCCTCGTCGGAAGCGTAACAAGGGTCGATATCCAGGAGACGACGATCAGCCTCGGATTCCTGACGTTCAGCGGAGCGACGGTGACCGTCGACATCTCGATCCGCGCCGTGGACGTGTACACAACGGAGATCGTGGGGGCCTCGTCGGTCGAGGCTCAAGCAGAGGGCCAGACCGGCTTCTCCCTCAACATCGGCCAGCTCCTCGGGACCCTATCCAGCTGGAGGGCGAACGTCTGCACCGGCGGATTCCTCAGCGACAAGGCCAGCTACGTGCAAGGGGAGATCGTCAACCTCGGCTACCACGATCCGGCGCCCCCCAATACATATCGGGTGATGGTGAAGAACTCCGTTGGGGCGCTGATCTGGTTCTCGTCCTGGGCGGGGAGCACCCCGGCGAGCCCGTGTGTCACGTTCTCCTGGGATCAGCGGGACACGTTCGGAAACCCGGTCCCGCCGGGGACCTACACGGCCGAGCTCTGGCTCGGGGTCAGCACCCTGGTCGCGACCCGCTCATTCGCGGTCAACGCAGGGACCCCACCTCCTTGGGTGAGCGAGATCACGGTCGGGACGGAGCAGTTCATGGGAACAGTCGTCGGGCAGGCGGTCGATAAAGCGCTCGACGACCTGATGACCGAGATCGGAGGGATCATCGCCCGGGTGGAGGCGCAGGTCTTGGCCGAGCGGGGCCAGGCGGCCCAGCCGGGATCTTCCGCGGAGCTGAAGGGACGGGTGGTCGACATCTGGAGCGACGGGACGATCGTAATCGACATCGGAAACGAAGACGGCGTAAGCGAGTACGAGATCTTCGAGGTCTATTCTGCGGCCGAGATCCGCGACCCGTCGACCGGTGCGCTGATCGAGGTGATCCCGACGACCGAGGCGCCGAAGGGGGAGATGATCATAACCCGCGTCGAGGAGCGGGTCTCGCTGGGAAGCAAGATCGGATCGGACTTCCCTGTTTCGATAGGGGATCTTGTGGTCAGAAAGGAGTGAAGCTGGTGGGTGGTAGAGGACTCGAACCTCTGGCCTCATGCACGTCAAGCATGCGCTCTCCCAGCTGAGCTAACCACCCTTCGGAGGCGGCGAGCGGATTCGAACCGCTGAATCAGGGATTTGCAGTCCCTTGCCTTGCCACTTGGCTACGCCGCCTGATGACTCGATTATAAGCCCGGCCGGAAAGCCGGTCAATTGCAGGGTGAAGGAAACGGCCTTCCCTAGTCCGACTCCGGCTCGGCCTCGCCCTTCTTCACCCTCTCGATCGCCTCGTCGACCTTTCCGATCATGTAGAAGGCCTGCTCGGGGAGATCGTCGAGCTCGCCGTCGACGATCATCGCAAACCCGCGGATCGTATCGTCGAGCTTGACGTACGCCCCGGGTCTTCCGGTGAAGTGCTCGGCGACGTACATCGGCTGGCTCATGAACCGCTGCACCTTCCGCGCCCGCTTGACGATCAGCTGGTCCTCCTCGGAGAGCTCGTCCATCCCCATGATGGCGATGATGTCGCGGAGGTCCTCGTAGCGCTGCAGGACCCGGAGGGTCTTCTGCGCCACGCGGTAGTGCTCGGGTGAGATGACGTTCGGATCGAGCATCGTCGAGTTCGACTGAAGCGGATCGACGGCCGGATAGATCCCCTTCTCCACGATCTCCCGCGACAGGGTGATCGCCGCATCGAGGTGGGAGAATACAGTCGCTGGGGCAGGGTCGGTCAGGTCGTCGGCCGGGACGTAGATCGCCTGCACCGAGGTGATAGACCCCTTCTTCGTCGAGGTGATCCGCTCCTGGAGCTCCCCCATCTCGGTGGCGAGGGTCGGCTGGTAGCCGACCTCGGAGGGCATCCTCCCGAGGAGGGCGGAGACCTCGCTTCCGGCCTGAGCGAACCGGAAGATGTTGTCGATGAACAGAAGGACGTCCTTCCCCTCCTCGTCGCGGAAGTACTCGGCGAGGGTCACCCCGGTCAGGCCGACCCGGAACCGCGCCCCGGGCGGCTCGTTCATCTGGCCGTAGACGAGGGCCGTGTTCTTCAGGACGTCGGCTTCTTTCAGCTTAAGGTAAAGATCGTTCCCCTCGCGCGTCCGCTCCCCCACCCCGGCGAAGACGGAGTACCCCTGGTGCTCGTAGGCGATCGAGCGGATCAGCTCCATGACGAGGACGGTCTTCCCGACCCCGGCACCCCCGAACAGCCCGATCTTCCCCCCTTTCGGGAACGGGGCGATCAGATCGATCGACTTTATCCCTGTCTCGAATATCTCGGTCTCGGTCTCCTGATCGAGGAAGGAGGGGGCCCTCCGATGGATCGAGTAGCGCTTGGCCGTCTTAGGCGGGGGGAGCTCGTCGATCGGAGCTCCAAAGACGTTCAACAGCCGGCCGAGGGTCTCCGGCCCGACCGGGACGGTGATCGGCCCGCCGGTGGCTATCACCTTCGCCCCGCGCGCCAGTCCGTCGGTCGAATCCATGGCGATCGCGCGGACGATGTCATCCCCGAGGTGCTGGGCGACCTCGAGGATCAGATCCCCCTCCTCCCGCTCGATCCGGAGGGCATCGTTGACGCGGGGGAGCTTCCCCTTCTCGAACCGTGCGTCGATCACCGGCCCCTTTATCTCCGTTACGACCCCGACTATCCCATTGTCAGCCATCATCTCTCCTTGGGCACTATCCGGCGCGGACCGCCTCCGCACCGCCGATGATATCGGCTATCTCCCGCGTGATCGCCTGCTGCCGCGCCTTGTTGTAGGCGCGCGTCAGGCCCTTCAACAGATCCTCGGCGTTGTCGGTCGCGCTCTTCATCGCCTGCCGCCGGATGGCATCCTCGCTCGTCTTCGTCTCCAGGATCGCGGAATAGAGCCTCCCCCGGACGTAGAAAGGGATCGCCTGATCGAGGAGGGAGGAAAGATCGGGCTCGATCAGCATATCACCCGCCCGCGGCTCGACCCTGACCGGGAGGAGGTCCTCGACGACGAGCCGCTGCGACAGATCGGAGATGAAGCGCATGTAGACGACGATCAGCCGGCCGAACTCACCTTCGAGATAGAGGCGAATCGCATCGTCGGCGATCGTCGTCGCCGCCGCCCAGCTCGGAGCGTCGTAGAGATGGGGATAGCTCTCAAGCGGGGCGATCCCCTTCCTCTGAAAGAAGAGGCGCGCCTTCTCCCCGCCGGCAAGGACCTTCCCCCCGTCGCCGAGGAGCTCAAGGACGCGGCGGTTCAGATCGTCCTTGTAGCGGCCGCAAAGGCCGCGATCGGCGTTCAACACGAGGACAGCGGTATCCTTCGATCCGTTATCGATCGTCAGCGGATGGCGCTCCATCTCGGGTGAGACCTGGCCGAGGAGGGAGGCGATGAACCGATCGAGGGAAGCGACGAACGGGCGCTCGACCTCGAGCCTCCGCTTCATCCGCATAACCTTGGTCATCGCGATCGTGTGCATCGCCCTTGTGATCTGGGCGATGTTCTCGATGTTTGCGATCCTGGATTTGATCGCACGAACCCGACCTGCCATCTATCCCTCGAACCCCTCCTTGAACCGGGCGACCGCCGCCTCGAGCCGCTCCCGGATCTGATCGGTCAGCTTCCTCTCTTCTCTGATCGCCTTAAGAAGATCGGCCTCCTCCCTGCGGAGGTAGCGGAGCCACTCCTCCTCGAACCGCTTCACCCTCGACACATCGACGTCGGAGAGATGGTCGTTCACCCCGACGTACAGGGAGGCGACCTGTTCTTCGACCGGCATCGGCCGGTACTGGTCCTGCTTCAGGATCTCCATCAGCCGATCCCCGCGGGCGAGGAGGGCCTTAGACTCCTCATCGAGGTCGGCGGAGAACTCGGCGAACGCCTCGAGCTCGCGGTACTGGGAGAGCTCGAGGCGGAGCTCGCCGGCGACCTGGGACATCGCCCTTATCTGCGCGTCGCCCCCGACGCGGGAGACCGAGTTCCCGACGTTGATCGCCGGGCGGAACCCCTGGTTGAACAGGGCCGACTCGAGGTAGATCTGACCGTCTGTGATCGATATCACGTTCGTCGGGATGTAGGCGGTGATGTCCCCGTCCTTCGTCTCGATGATCGGAAACGCGGTCAGGGACCCTCCCCCCTTCTCGTCGGAGAGGCGGACGGCCCGTTCGAGGAGGCGGGAGTGGGTGTAGAAGATGTCGCCCGGATAGGCCTCGCGGCCGGGCGGCCGGCGGAGGAGGAGGGACATCTCGCGGTAGGCGACGGCGTGCTTGGAGAGGTCGTCATAGACGATGAACGCATCGCGGCCGGTGTAGGTGAAGTACTCGGCCATCGCGCACCCGGCGTACGGGGCGAGGTACTGCATCGGCGTGGGGGAATCGGCGTCGGCCACCACGACGATCGTGTAGTCGAGCGCGCCGTGCTCCTCGAGCGTCTTAACGACCCGGGCGACGGTCGATGTCTTCTGCCCGATCGCCACATAGACGCAGAACACGCCCTCGCCCTTCTGGTTGATGATCGCATCGATCGCGATCGCCGTCTTCCCCGTCCTCCGATCCCCGATGATCAGCTCGCGCTGTCCGCGGCCGATCGGGGTGAGGGCGTCGATCGACTTCAGACCGGTCTGGAGCGGGGTGTTCACCGGCTGGCGCTCGATCACCCCGGGGGCCTTGATCTCCGCCTTCCTCATCTCCTCCGCCTCGATCGGCCCCTTCCCGTCGACCGGCCTCCCGAGCGGATCGACGACCCGGCCGAGGAGCCCCTCCCCGACCGGGGTCTCGAGGACGCGGCCGGTCCGCCGGACCTCGTCCCCCTCTTGCACCCGCTCGCTCTCCCCGAACAGGGCGACCCCGACGCTGTCCTCCTCGAGGTTCAAGACGAGGCCGTAGAGGTCGTCCGGGAACTCGACGATCTCCGAAGCGACCGCCCTCTCGAGCCCGTAGACGCGGGCGATCCCGTCCCCGACCTCGACCACGACGCCGACCTCCTGCATCTCGAGGTCGTAGCGGAACCCCTTGATCTGCTCCTTCAGTATCGACGTGATCTCGTCTTTCCGGGTCGTTGCCAATTTCCCTCCTAATGGATGAGCGATGAGCGGAGCGCATCGAGCCTCGCCCGGAGCGTCCCATCGATGACCTTACCCTCGATCTCGATCCTCACCCCGGCGATCAGCCGCTCGTCGAGGCCCTCATCGAGCCTGACCGGGGAGCGGAGTGCCTCCTCGAGCCGCCTCTTTAATCGGGATCGCTCCTCGGGCGACAGGGGTGAGGGGGAGACGACGCGGACGCGCGTGATCCCCTCCGCCTCGCCCCGCACGGATAGGTACCGATCGTAGATCAGATCGAGGTAGGACTCTCGTCCGTTCCGGATGAGAAGGCGGATCGCGTTCCTCATGTACTCGGACAATCCGGGGAAGGCACCCTCCACAAGGGTCACCTTCGCCTCGCGCGGGACGAGGGGATGGGTGAGGAAGCGCGAGAAGTCGGGAACCGTCCGCATCGCATCGACGATCGAGGCGAGCTCCTTCTCTATATCCTCCACCATCCCCCCCTCGGCCGCCACCGCGTAGAGGGCGGAGGCGTACCGCTCGGCGATCTCCCTCGATCTCACGGGCCGACCCTCAGGGCCTCATCATCGATCTCGGAGAGGAGCTGATCGAGGAGCCGGCGATGGTCCTCGATCTTCACCTCGCGGTCGAGGACCCGCTCTGCGCCGAGGACCGCGATCTCGGCGTAGGCGTCCTTCAGCTCGGCGATCATCCGGTCCCGTTCCTCCTCCATCCGGACCCGCGCCTCGTCGACGATCCTCTCCGCCTCGGCCTTCGCCCGCTCCTTCGCCTCCCTGATCATCTCGGCGGAGCGGAGGCGGGCCTCATCGATGATCCTCACCGAGCGCCCCCTCGCCTCCGCAAGCTCCTTCATCCGTTCAGCGACGAGCTCCTCCGCCCTCCTCTCCCCTTCGATGGCGCCCTGCATCCTCGATTCGATCAGCTCCCTCCGTCGATCGAGATAGGCGATCGCCGGCTTGAACAGGAGCCTCTTCAGTACGTAGAGGAGGATCGCAAAGTTGATCAGATTGAAGACGAGTGTCCAGTTGATGCTCTTTACGATCTTCCCCCATTCGAGTGACACGGATCCCCCTCTAGACGACGAACAACAGGACGATGGCGATCAGAAGCGAGTAGATACCGGTCGTTTCGGTGATCGCCTGACCGAGGACCATCGTCCTTAACAATGCCCCTTGCATCTCCGGCTGCCGCGCCATCCCGTCGAGGGCGTGCGCAGCGGCGATCCCCTCTCCGATTGCAGAGCCGATCGCCCCGATCCCCATGCAGATCCCAGCGGCGATGTATTTAGCAGCCGCCACGATGTCAGCACCGGAGATCCCACTTGCCACACTCTCCGCTTCCTGTAACATATCTCCTCCCTTTAACTTTCTACTGCAACGTTGATGTACGCCACCGCGAGGATGGCGAAGACGAACCCTTGGATCCCCCCGAAGAAGAGCCCAAAGATGATGTTGAGCCCGGCCGGGAAAGCGAGCGGAAAGATCTTCGCCATCACCACGGTTGTAAGGATAGATCCAGCGAGAACGTTTCCGAACAGACGGAACGCATGTGAGAGGGGCTTGGCGAGCTCGCCGACGAGGTTGATAGGAACCATGAACGCGTAAGGCTCAGCGAACCCCCGTAGATAGCGGCGAATCCCTTTCTTTCTTACCGCGAGCCAATGCGAGAGGAAGAAGACCAACAGCGCTAGCCCGAACGTGACGTTCAAATCCTGGGTAGGCGATGTCAGGTAGGGGACGATGCCGATCCAGTTGGATATCAAAACGTAGAGGAAGAGGGTCGATACGAACGGAAACATCCTCTTCCCAAGCTCCTCCGACGAGAAGTTCGAGGAAAGCTGACTGCGGAGGAGGTCGATCAGCGCATCGAGTGTCGCCTGGACCCGGTTCGGCTTCTCCTCCACCGGCCGGTTGAGCGAGCGGCGAAGGAGGAGCGCAATCACGATCAGGATCGCCATCACGATCCACGACATCAGGATCGTCATCCAATCGAGCCGGACCTCACCGCCGAGGAGGGGGATGACAAGGATCGGTTTCTCCCCGAGGTGGGTGAGCAATCCGGCCAGTTGCGAGAAGATCTCGTGCATCAGATCGCCCCCTTCGGTTGGCGCCCTTGGAGGTGTAAGTTTACTTGCGAGAGGAAGAGTCCTCCACATCCACCGAGGAGGGCGGCGCGGCCGAGGAAGAAGAAGACCAGCGCCAACATCATCCCGAGGAAGAGGAGGCGGCCGACGCTCGCGGCCGCAGCGAGGAAGCGGGGGCCTGAATCAGCCCGGGAGAGTAGCCCCCGCGCTGCCTCGTAGAGAAAGAAGAGATTGAGCGCGTATAGGCCGAATCCGATCCCGACGCCGGCCGCTGCCAGACCCTGCCCGAAGGCGAGGAGGATCGCGGTCGCCACCGCACACAGGAGAAACCCGCTCCCCAATCGGAGGAGACGAAACGGTCCGGGAAAAGACGGCCGAGACATGTTATCGAGGGTATTCAGGCGTCTAGATCGTCTGGATCTGGCGCCCCTTCTCCGCCACCAGCCCGTCTATCTTCTCTGAGTACTCGTGGATCGCCTCGTCGTTCTTCTCGCGGTAGCGATGGTATTCGTCCTCGGAGATCTCCTTCTCCTTCTTCATCTGCTCGAGCTTCTCGTTCGCCTCCCGCCGGATGTTCCGGAGGGCGACCTTCGCTTCCTCCCCCCGCATCTTGATCACCTTGGTCAGCTCAGCCCTCCTCTCTTCGGAGAGCTTCGGAACCTTGACGCGGATGACGTGGCCGTCGTTCGTCGGGTTGAGGCCAAGATCGGCGGCGAGGATCGCCTTCTCGAACGTCTCCATCTGCGATTTGTCGTACGGCTGGACGACGAGGAGGTTCGGGTCGGGGGCAGAGATCGTCGCTAGCTGCTTGAGTGGGGTCTTCGTCCCATAGTAGTCGACCGGTATATCCTCGATCATCGCCGGATTGGCGCGCCCGGTCTGGATCTTGACCAGATTCGCCTTCAGGACCTCGATCGTTCGCTCCATATGCTTCAGCATCTCGCGCCGCACATTCTCTGGCATATCACACACCTCGTTCGCGGATTGTAGTCGTAGAGCGAATTTTCGTCAATCGCAGATTCCACCCTTGACGTTTCCCCCAAAAACATCGTATACTTCTTCTTGCCGGCAGGAGTGCCGGATTTTCTTTTTGGGGTTTACGATTTATCCCTTCCAAGGACCCTCCCACCGATCACGGACAGAAGAGCCGGGATGACGAGGAGGGCGGACACCGCTCCGATCAGCATCGTCGCCGCTGTCAGGGCCCCGAAGCTTCGCATCCCGCGAAAGGCGGAGAGGAGGAGGACGCTGAACCCGAGGGCGAGGGAGAGGGCGTTGTAAACGATCGCCCTCCCGGCCGAGCCGGCCGCCGCCACAGCCGAGGCGCCGACCGAGCGTCCGGCGTCTAACCCCTCGCGGAACCTCGAGATGTAATGGATACCGTAGTCGATCCCGATCCCGATTGTTATCGATGAGACCATCAGGGTCGCAATGTCGAGCGGTGTTCCGGAGTACGCCATGATCCCGAAGTTGATCGCGATCGTGAACAGAAGGGGGACGAGGCTGATCAACCCGTACAAGATCGAACCCATCAGGAGGATGACGATCACCCCGGCCGCGCCGATCGATGTCAACAGGCTCTTGATCTGGCTCTGAGCGATCGATGAGAGCATCCGCACCTGGATCCGGGTCGCTCCGACCATCTCCGCCCGGCCGTAGGCCGAGAAGTGCTCATCGAGATAAGCGGTAAGATCGTCCACAAAGGCGGCCTGTTTACTTCCCTGCTTTATCCCGTGGAATGCGAGCACCTCCCCGGCCGAGAAGTCGGCGAGGGCGAGCCCGTCCAGGTCCCCCCCTTGGAAGGTGAACAAAAGGAGGAGCTGCGCGACGAGGTGCGGATCGTCCGGTATCGCATAGTACGCCGGATCATCGGCATGGAAGCGCTGATTCATCTCCCGGACGATATCGGCGATCGATTCTGTCCGCCCCACCCCCTCTCCCTCCAGGTAGTCCTGGAGGGAGACGATCTCACGGAGAAGGGCCGGGTCCTTTAACCCGTCCCGGACGGACGTGTCGATCTCGATTATCGCTTGTTCCCCCCCTGAGAACCGCTCTTCAAGGATGTCGAGGCCGGCGACCGCCGGATGCCCTTCCCCGATGTACGCCCGCTGGGTCGTCTCGATCGTTATCCGCGAAAACCCGGCGCTGAAGACGACACCCACGACGATCGCACCGAGAAGGACGAACCTTCCGTGGCGGACGACCTTCTTCTCCATCCCGGTCAGGAAGACGGATAGACCGCCCCCCCTCCCCTTTCCGCTCCCTCCACTGGGAGGAGGGACGAGGCGGAGGACGGCTGGGATCAGAAACAACGACAGGAGCATCGCCGCGATTATCCCGGCGGAGGTGAACAGGCCGAACGTCCGCTGGGGGATGAAGTATGAGTTAAGAAGGGAGAGGAAGCCGGCCGCCGTCGTCAGGGATGTCATCACGACCGGCCCTTGCATCGCTCTCATCGTCGAGAGGATCGCCTCCTCCCTACCCTTCCCCTCCAGCAGCTCCTCGCGATACCGGCTCAACACATGGATCCCGTCTGCTATTCCGATCGCCATCAGGATTACCGGTATGATGAACGAGACGACGGTAAGCGGAACCCTGAATAGGCTCATCAGGCCGAGGGTGATGACGACCGCCATCCCGACCACCGCGAGCGGGATGATCACCCCCCACCTCCAGCGGAAGCCGGCGTACAAGACGGCGATAATCAACAGGATGACGAGGGGGAGGAAGATCCGCAGGTCCCTCCGCATCGAGCGGCCGAGGCTCAGATCGAAATACGGGATACCGGTGACGAAGATCCTCACCCCATCCTCTTTGAACCTATTAGCGGCCGCCTCCACCTCCTCGGCGAACGGGATCATCTCCACCCCCCGCTCCGCCCGGAGATAGAATGCGGCCGCCTTCCCGTCCGCCGAGACGACGAACCCCTTCGTCCGCCGGTCGTTCATCACGAGCTCGCGATAGGCGGCGATCTCCTCCGGGGTCGCCGGGGCTCTCCCGCCGGGAGCGGCGGGCCCGATCCTGATGGCATCGGCCGATCCACGGATCAGCTGGATGTTCAACGGGCCAATGACCCGGGCGACGAGGCTCAGCCGTTCGAACTCCCTCCCGAGCCCCTCAAGGAGGCGCAACCTCGCCGGGGTGAAGATCCCATCGTCCGCATCCACAACGACCATCATCATCAGCTGCGAGCCGTAGCGGTCCTTCGCCCTCTCCGCCGCCGCGACCGCAGGGTCGGTCCGGTTCAGGTAGTTCGTGAAATCGACATCGACCCCGAGCCGCGGGACGAACGCCGCAAGTGAGGCGGTGATAAGGACGACCGCGACGATCGTCAACCGGGGGTGGGCGATCACCCAGCGGAATGCGGGGGCGAGGCTTATCCGAACCGGACTAAACCGTCTCATCCCTCGCCCATCTCGCATCGACATCCATCGTTCGAATACCGTTCTGGCACATGCTCCCCATCGCTAACCCGAAACGATACAACAAACCGGATGACGAAGGAAGAACCCCTCCATCTTTGCGCGAATGCCGGGAGGGTTGAGTCTCCGATGAACTGGGTGTCTCGCTTGAAAAAAGGAACGGGCGCGCTAGAATATGAATGAATGTTCATTCAACGGAGGGAGAAAATATGCCTCGGGAAGCGGAAAAGCAAGAATTGATACGCCAGGCAGCGGTACGGGTCTTCTCACGGAAGGGGTTCTACAAAACCCGGGCGGCCGAGGTCGCAGAAGAGGCCGGGATCTCGGTAGGGACGATCTACAACTACTTCCGGAACAAAGACGAGATCCTCCTATCGATCTTCAAAACAGAGTTTGAGAAGCGTCTTTCGTTCTTCCGCGAGCTGATGAAGACCGACATCCCGATCCAAGAGAAGATCCGCCGGATCCTTGAGGAGCACCTCTCCCAATTGAAGAAACACAGGAGCATGGCCCAGCTGATGATGCAGGAGCGGTTCAACCCGGGTATGGGCCTGCGGACCAGACTGATGGAGCTGTACGGCGAGATGCTCACGCGGGTGGAGGAGCTGATCGAAGAGGGAATCGAGAAAAACTGGGTGCGCCCGTGTCATCCGAAGGTGGTCGCTCAAGCGCTGCTCGGCGTCGTCGAATCGATCAGCGTCTACGCCATCATGCATCCGCACACGGAAACGGAAGAGACATTGAAAATCGCACCGAGCGAACTTGCCGACCTTATCTGGAATGGGCTCAAGGCGACCTAAGAAGGGAGAACCTAATGTTAAATAAGAAACTAACAGCGCTTGTCGTCCTAGGACTGCTTTTGTCGGTCGCGGCCGCTGGAACGGCCGAACAACCGCCGCTCGCCCAGGGGGAAAAGGTCCGCCTCCTCCTTGTCGATGAGACAAAGACCTTCTCCTCCACGATGCGCGTTGGGATCCTCGCCGGGATCCTAAAGAAGAGCGGCCTGTTCGAGGTCGACGTGAAGTTGGTGGAGGTGGACTCAAGCTACGTCGATCCGCTCATTGGATGCACCCCGCCGGATCGCCCGTACGACATCATCCTCATCGTTCCGCGGGGGATCGACAACGGATCAATAGACCAGGTATGGATCGTCACGCGCGGGTTCGTAGAACTCCCCCCTCCGGTCATCGGAGCGATCGATGCCCTCGACGGGATACTCGGGAAGGTGTTCGCCGGGTCGGCGATTCCGACCGACGTAAACGACGACCTCTATCTTGACTTCTTCTCCGCGCTCTACGTTGTGGAAGGTTGGCTATAGTGAAAAGGATCGTAACTTGGATCGTCGATCATCCGTGGCCGGTGATCGCGGCGGTCGCACTGATCACGATCGGGGCGATGGTCGCCATCCCGCATATCAGCACCGAGACGGATTTTAAGGAATACCTGTCAAAGGACGATCCCGCCCTAGCGGCGATGAACCGGGCCGAGGACCGCTACGGAACGCAGACCTTCTTCATGGTCAGCGTCGTCGCCCCTGAGACGATCTTCACCACTGAGACGCTGGAGAAGATCGTCGCCATGCAGAGGGAGTTCGAGGGGATCAAGGGGGTGGATAGCACCAAAGGCCCGATCGACTCCCAGGTCATCGTCGGAACGGAAAACTCGCTCGTCGTCGGGCCGGCCGCTCCGCACAAGGAAGTCCCGAAGACGCCGGAGGCGATGGCCGAATACCGACAGAGGGTGCTCGCTAGCAACTTCCTACGCGGCTACATCGTCTCTGCAGACGGGAAGGCGGCAACGATATCGATCGAGCTGAAGAAGGGTGTGGACGAGGTTCCGATCGCAAGAGAAGTGATGAAGATAGTCGACAGGTACAACACCGGCCCGGAGAAGATCTACATCGCTGGATTGCCGTACATGAACGTCGTCATCTCGGACTCGATGAGCAAGGACCTGGTAGTCCTGCTCCCGATCGCCATCCTGGTGATCATCCTCGTTCTATTCTTCAGCTTCCACAGCCTGCGCGGTGTCGTACTCCCCCTGCTCGTCGTCCTGCTGAGCGCGGTATGGGCGATGGCGGCGATGGTCCTGGCGCACGTTCCGATGACGATCATGTCGTTCATCATGCCGATCATCTTGGTGGCGATCGGGATCGCCTACTGCATCCACGTTTTGAACAAGTACTACGAAGAACTCGCCCTCGGAAAATCGAGGCGGGAGACGGTGATCGAGACGACCATGATGATGGTCTCCCCGGTATCGATGGCCGGGCTGACGACCGTCGCCGGATTCCTGTCGCTTCTGAACTCGTTCATGATCCCGCAACAGCAGTTCGGCCTGTTCACCGCACTCGGGGTGGTTGTCGCGATGGTCCTCTCACTCGTGTTGATCCCGGCTCTCCTCTCTGTGATCCCTCTCCCAAAACGGAAGATGAAGGGGAAGGAAGGGTGGCTCAGCAAGGGGCTGGGGGCGTTTGAACACGCGGTCTCTCGCTATCCGAAGGGCGTCGTCGTGCTGTCGCTTGTGACCATCGTCGTATTCGCGTTCGGGACCACGCAGGTGAAGGTTGAGACCCAACAGACCGAGTTCCTCGGCAAGGACCATCCGATCGTGCAGTCCCTGAACGTGATGGACGACTACTTCTCGGGGAGCGGGCAGGTGATGGTGGAGTTCGACACCGAAACCCGAAACGGGTTGAAGGACCCGGAGCTCCTGCAGCGGATCGTCGCCTTTGAGGAATGGCTTAAAACCAAGCCCGGGTTGAGGATCACCAAAACGATGTCCCTCGCCGACATGGTGAGCGAGATGAACCAGAAGTTCCACGCCGACGACCCGAGCTACTACCGGGTACCCGACGACCCGAAGCTCGTGGCTCAGCTCTTGCTCCTGTTCACCTTCCAGGGCGGGGATCTGGGGAACATGGCCCTCGGCGACTTCTCCGCCGGAGAGGTGATGGGGATGTACTCCGAATCCGTCGGGAGCAGCGAGATGGTCGAACTGACAAGGGAGATACGCGCGTATCTGGACGAGAACTTCCCCGACGTGCACGCGGAGATGGTGGGACAGACCCGTCTGACGGCAAGCATGATGTCGAAGATGGTCAAAAGCCAGATCCGGAGCCTCCTCACCGCGATGATCGCCGCTGGGTTGATCGTCGCCCTCCTGATGCGCTCGCCGGTCGCTGGGCTGATCAGCCTGATCCCTCTCGTCCTCACTGTCCTCATCACCTTCGGAATAATGGGACTAACCGGGATTCCGCTCGACATGTCGACCCTGATGATTTCATCGATCGCGATCGGGATCGGGATCGACTACGCGATTCACTTCATCGAGCGCTTCCGCCGCGAATACAGGAAGGATCGGGATGAACGCCGTGCCCTCGAGGAGACGGTCCACACAGCCGGCCGTGGAATCGCACTCAATGCGATCGCGCTCGCTTTGGGGTTTGCAGTCCTTCTTTTCTCGTCATTTAAGGGCACGTCCAGCTTTGGACTGATGATCGCGATGACGATGGTGATAAGCGC
>CAZGRE010000038.1:0-8894 GCA_964528085.1 uncultured Thermotogae bacterium
TCATTCTCATTTTCGTTTCGCGTGGGACGCTACAGAAGCGGATGGGCGCTCCCGCCGCCCTCGCCTTGCCATATACTAGGGGTGAGGAGTGAGAGAGGAAAGGAGGTGATCGCAGGGGTCTGACGCGGCTGAGGGAGCATTCGAAAGGCTTGTGCAAAAAAAACAAGGAGGGGAGCATGCAAAAGAGGATCTTCTTGATCGCCCTGTTGGCGATTGGATTGGTCGCAGGAGTAGTCGCCATCGCGACCGCCGATGAGTACGTACCTGGCACCCCGATGAAGGTGGGGTTCGTATATGTCGGACCGATCGGCGACTATGGTTGGACTTACGCCCATAACGACGCCCGGGAGATCGTGGTGGATAAGTTTCCATGGCTGACCACGGTGTACGTGGAGAGCGTCAGGGAAGGTGAAGCCGGTCCTGTCATCGACAGGTTGATAAACGATGAGCACTGCAACGTCATCTTCACCACGAGCTTCGGGTTTATCGATGACACCTACAACGCTGCGGCGAAGTACCCGGACGTGATCTTCGCCCACTGCTCCGGGTTCAAGCGCGCCCCGAACATGGCGACCTACATGGCCGACTTCTATCAGGTCTACTATCTGAACGGGCTGTTAGCCGGCGCCCTCACCAAGACAAACAAGATCGGATACGTCGGTGCCCTTCCGATTCCGGAGCTGAAGCGGCACATCAACGCGTTCACGATCGGCATTCGTGAGGTCAACCCCGATGCCGAGGTCCACGTCCGCTGGATCAACGAGTGGTTCAACCCGGCGGCGGCCAAGGAGGCGACCGAGGCCTTGATTGCCGAGGGGTGCGACGCGTTCGCGTTCACCGAGGATTCGCCGACCGTCGTTCAGGTTGCGGCGGAGAACGGCCTGATCAGCTTTGCACACTACGGCTCGCAGATGTACACCTTCGCTCCGGATTATGTCGTGTCTGGACAGCGCGTACACTGGGAGAAGATTTACGAGGACTTCCTTCAGAAGGTCTACGACGGGACCTACACGGCCCATAATCTGCAGAATATAGACTACTGGTGGCTCCTTACGCAGGGGGCCGTGGCGGTCGAGGGGAAACCCGATACGCCCATAAACCCCTTGTACGTGGACCAGCTCAAGAGCTACATGGTCGATCACCCGGAATTCGGCGAGATCTCAGCATACGATCTCTTCATGACGCGCTTCCAACAGCTGACCGATCCCGGTGTTACATTCGATCCATTCGAGGGCCCGGTATACGACCGGAAGGGGAACCTGCAGGTCCCCGAAGGGATGTGGCTGTCGGTCGACTCGCTTATCAACATAAACTGGGCGGTCGACGGGGTCGTCGGCCCATGGCCGGGTGAACCGGAGTAGGGACCCTGATTTATCGCGATGGGGTGGCCGCTGAAGCGGCCGCCCCTTCTTTTGTCTCGTTGTATCCCCGGCCGGGCGCCGGCATAATCGGTTTACGGGAAAGGAGAGAGCGTGTCATTCGACGGCGTGGAGGAGCTGACCCATCCGACGAGCATCGCTGAGGCGTGGGCTCAGAAACAGGAAGGAGGGGATGCCGCTCGGTTCATCGGGGGTGGGATCGATATCGCGGTATTCGCCCCCCCGTCGGTCAGGAGGCTGATCGACCTGGCCGGCCTTGACATCTCTTACGTCCGCGAAGAGGGCGGGGTCAGGATCGGCGCGACAGCGACGATGACCGAGGTCGCCGAATCCCCGGTCGTGCGTGACTACCTCGGAGGATTCCTTCCGACTGTCCTCCATCGTGTCGCATCCCCCTTGCAACGGAATCTGGCGACGTTCGGCGGGACAATCGGAAGCGCGCATCCCTGGTCGGACGTCATCCCCGTCCTCCTCGTCCTCGATGCCGAGCTCGCCGTCTACGCCGGTGAGGAGAGGGTCCTATCCCTCGTCGACTACCTCAAGGAGCGGGGGGAGGGATTCCGCCCGCTCATCACCGAGATCCGTCTTCCGCTGATCGCTGAGAGGGGCGCCGCCGGGTTCGAGAAGTTCTCCCGTACCCGGTTCGATATCGCTACGTTGAACTGCGCCTGTTTCGTAAGTTTGAAGGATGAAAGATGCGAGACGGTCCGGATCGCGATCGGGGGACGGCCGGGGATTGCGACGAGGCTGTACGACGTCGAGGGGGAGCTTACCGGTGAGGAGCTGACCGATCAGGCGATCGAGGATCTCGCCGCTCTCGCCGCCGAGAGGGTCGAGGTCGGTGACGATCGGCGGGCGAGCGGTGGGTATCGCCGGACGCTGGCAAAGGTCGGGGTCAAGAGGTGCCTTGAGCGGATCGTCGAAGGGTTGGAGGGAGAGAGCCGATGAGGATATCGATTCTGATCAACGGGGAAAAACGCGCCTTTGAGGCCGAGCCAAGCGATACCCTCCTCACCCTCCTCCGCCGGGAGGGGTACGTGGGGGTAAAGAAGGGGTGCGAGACCGGTGACTGCGGGGCGTGCGCCGTCCTCCTCGACGGCCGCGCGGTCAACTCCTGCCTCGTCCTCGCCGCCAAGGTCGACGGGCATGAGGTCACCACGGTCGAGGGGTTGGAGAGAAACGGTAAGCTCACCGCCCTCCAGGAGGCGTTCCTCGACGCCGGGGCGGTCCAGTGCGGCTACTGCACCCCGGGGATGCTGATCGCGGCGACCGACCTTTTAAGCCACAACCCCGATCCGAGCGAGGAGGAGATCAGGGAGGCGATCTCCGGGAACCTCTGCCGGTGCACCGGCTACGTCAAGCAGGTCGAGGGGATCAAGCTCGCCGTGAAGCGATTGAAGGGAGGCGAGGATGGCTAGTCAGAAGGAGTTCAGCGTCGTCCGCCGCGACGAGCGGAAGGTGGACGGGGTCCCGCTCGTCACCGGAAGGCCGAAGTTCGTCGCCGACGTCGACCTCCCCGACACCCTGTACGTCAAGATCCTGAGGAGCCCCTACGCCCACGCCAGGATCGTTCGAATCGATACCTCTAAGGCCGAGGCGATCCCTGGGGTAGCGATCGTCCTCACCCATGAGAACACCCCGAGCCGGCGGTTCACCACCGCCGGCCAGGGGTATCCCGAGCCGTCCCCGTACGACACGCGGATGTTCGACACCAAGGTTCGGTTCGTCGGGGACCGGGTCGCCGCCGTCGCCGCCGAGACGCGGAGGATCGCCGAGGAGGCGGTGAAGGCGATAAGGGTCGAATACGAGGAGCTCCCCGCCGTCTTCTCGATCGACGAGGCCCTCGCACCGGGCGCTCCGGTGATCCACGACGAGGACGATTCGACCGGGATCTACGATCCGGCCCGCAACATCGTAGCCGACGTCGATATCGACGTCGGGGACGTCGAAGCGGGGTTCGCCGAATCGGACGTGATCGTGGAGACCGTCTGCGAGCTCCAGTACGCGCAGCATACACCGATCGAGCCGCACGTCGTCCTAAGCTACCTCGACTCCGACGGGAGGCTCGTCATCCGCACATCGACCCAGGTCCCGTTTCACGTCCGGCGGATCGTCGCCTACGCCCTCGACTACCCGCTCCATAAGATCCGGGTGATCAAGCCCAGGATCGGAGGGGGGTTCGGGACGAAGCAGGAGATCCTCCTCGAGGACCTCGCCGCCCTCGTCGCCCTGAGGACGAAGCGGCCGGCCCTGATCGAGCTCTCTCGCCCGGAGGAGTTCGTCTCCTCCCGGACGCGCCACCCGATGCGCGTCCGCGTGAAACTGGGAGCTAGATCGGATGGAATCTTGAACGCGATGGAGATGGAGGCGATCTCGAACACCGGCGCGTACGGATCGCACGGCCTGACCGTCCTCTCCAACACCGGGAGCAAGACCCTCCCCCTGTACAACAAGGCGAAGAACGTCCACTTCTACGGGAAGGCCGTCTACACCAACCTCCCTGTCGCCGGGGCCTACCGCGGCTACGGGGCGACGCAGGGGTACTTCCCGCTCGAGACGGCGATGGACGAGCTCGCGGAAAAACTCGGGATCGACCCGATCGAGCTTAGAAGGCGCAACCACATCCGGAGCGGCGAGACCTCCCCGATATTCGTGAAGCTCGGCGAGGGTCGGGAAGGGGTCGAGCAGATCATCAGAAGCTGCGAACTTGAGAAATGCATCGAGGTCGGGATGGCCCGGATCGGCTGGAACGACCGGCGGGGAAAGCGGATCAGGGAGGGCTCGTGGGTGCACGGGCTCGGGATGTCGGTTCACATGCAGGGCTCGGGGATCGCCCAGATCGACATGGGGGCGGCGACGATCAAGATGAACGAGGACGGGTCGTTCAACCTCCTCGTCGGGGCAACCGACCTCGGGACGGGATCGGACACGATCCTCAGCCAGATCGCGGCCGAGGTCCTCGGCGTGCCCTTGGAGAAGATGATCGTCTACTCCTCGGACACCGACATGACCCCGTTCGACGTCGGGGCGTACGCATCGTCGACGACCTACGTCTCCGGGATGGCGGTGAAGCGGGCGGCGGAGAGGGTGAAGGGACAGATCCTCGATGTCGCCTCCCGGATCCTCGAGGCCGACCCGGAGGGGCTCGTCCTTGCCGGAGAGCGCGTCACCGGACCGGAGGGGAGGAGCGTGACCCTCTCCGAGGTCTGCCACCACGCGATGTATCAGTCGCAGCAGTTTCAGATCGGTGCGACCGCGTCGTTCGTCCCGGATGAGTCACCCCCTCCGTTCATGGCGAGCTTCGCCGAGGTGGCAGTCGACATCGAGACCGGGTTCGTCAAGGTCCTGAGGTACGTAGCCGCCGTCGACTGCGGGACCCCGATCAATCCGAAGATGGCTGAAGGGCAGGTCGAAGGGGCGATCGCCAACGGGATCGGGTACGCCCTCACCGAGGAGATGCTGTTCAGCTCGCGCGGGAGGGTGAGGAACCCGAATCTGTTCGACTACAAGATCCCGGGGTCCCTCGACATGCCGGATCTCGAGGTGATCCTCGTCGATTCCTACGAGCCGACCGGCCCGCTCGGGGCGAAGTCGGTCGGGGAGATCGCGATCAACGCTCCGATCCCGACGATCGCCAACGCGATCTACGATGCGGTCGGCGTGAGGCTGAGGAGGACCCCGTTCACCCCGGAGCAGGTCCTCGCCGCGATCGGGCGGATCCCGACCCCGGCCTGAACCGAGAAAGGAGATCGATGAAGGTCCTAATCGTTTTAAGCAGCCCGAATCAAGCCGGCCTCACCGCAGCATGCGCCGAGGCCGCCAGACAGGGGGTCGTCGACGGACGGAGCCCGGCCCGGGTGATCAACCTGAACGACTACAACATCGAGCGCTGCGCCGTCTGCGAGGACGGGTGGGGTACGTGCCAGACCGAGCATCGCTGCTCGTTGGAGGACGATTTCGGCAAGCTGCAGGAGATGTTCGCCCAGGCGGAGGCCTACGTCTGGATCACCCCGGTCTACTTCGGGGAGCCGAGCGAGCCGATGAAGGCGTTCTTCGACCGGCTCCGCCGCTGCGAAACGACGCGGACGAAGGGCGAATCCCTCCTCTCAGGGAAACCGACGGTCTGCGTCGCAGCCGCCGGGGGGTCGGGGAGGGGAGCGGTCGTCTGCCTCGCCGAGATGGAGAGATGGGTCGCTCAGCTCGAGGCGGAACCGTTCGACTACATCCCGGTCACCCAGAAGACGCGGGAGTATCAACTCGAGACGATCCACGACGCCCTCGCGTCAATGTGCGCGGAGGCGAAGGAAGAGAGGAAGCAGGAGCTCCCCCTCTCCGCCCGCCGCCGGAGATCTCCACGCCGCCGGTTCAGACGGCCGCAGAAGAAGGGCTGATCCGTCCCTATAGCCGGTAGATGTCGCTGTACTTCTCCTTGACGTAGGTGACGAAGTACGACGGGTCCAATCCCTCTCCGGTGATCCTCTCGATCAGCTCGTTCGGCTCGTATATCCCGCCGAGGCGGTGGACGTTCTCCCTGAGCCACGCGAGGAGGGGTTCGAAGTCGCCGGAGGCGATCCGCTCGTCGAGGTCGGCGATCTCCGAGCGGAGCTTGGCGAATATCTGAGCGGCGTAGAGGTTCCCGAGCATGTACGACGGGAAGTAGCCGAACGCCCCCATCGACCAATGGACGTCCTGGAGGACGCCGCAGGCGTCGTCCAGGGGTGTGATCCCGAGGTAGCGCTCCATCGCGTCGTTCCATAGGGCGGGGAGGTCGCCCGCCGGGATCGATCCGTCGATCAGCCCGGTTTCGAGCTCGAACCGGAGCATGATGTGGAGGTTATAGGTCACCTCATCGGCCTCGACGCGGATCAGCGATGGCTTGACGATGTTCGCCGACCGGTATAGCTCCTCCGGATCGACCTTCCCGAACTTCGGGAAGTACTCGGCGAGGATCGGCTGGAAGAACCTCCAGAACGGCTGGCTCCTTCCGATCTGGTTTTCGATCATCCGCGACTGCGATTCGTGGATCCCGTGCGACGCCCCGTCGGCGAGGAGGAGGTAGTAAAGATTCTCTCCCATCCCCTGGTTGTACAGGGCGTGCCCCCCCTCGTGCAGGGCGGCGAACAGCCCGGAGAGGGGGGCGTCCTCGAGGTAGCGGTTCGTCACCCGGACATCCCCCGGCCCGATCGTCGTGGTGAACGGATGAGCGACGTCATCGAGTCCGCCGGCGTCGAAGTCGTACCCGATGATCTCGAGGGCCCGCCGGGCCAGTCTCCGCTGCGTGGCGATATCGAACCTCCCCTCCCACGGGTCGGTCGACGGGGCCTCTCCCTCGTCGATCAACCGCTTGAGGAACGGGACGAGCTCGCTTTGCAGCGGGGCGATGATCTCCCGGAGCCGGGAGCTCGTCATCCCCGGTTCGAACTCCTCGAGGAGGGCGTCGTACGGCTCCTTTTCATACCCGTAGTATTCGGTCAGGCGGCGGGCATAATCGACCATCTTCTCAAGATGGGGCCTGAACACGGAGAAGTCCGATCTCTCCCTCGCCTGGACCCACGCCGACTGCGCCTGCGAGCGGGCGATCGCCATCTCCTCTACCAGGGCGGGCGGGATCGCCTTATGTCGCCGGTAGTCCTTCCCGACGCGATGAACGCTGGCGCGCTCCTCCAGGGAGAGGCCGTCCTCCTTCTCGAGCCGGTCGATGTACTCCCCCATCTCGTCGCTGACGAAGAGCTCGAACGCCATCTTCGACAGCTTCCCAGCGACCTGGGCGCGGGCCGATGCCCCCTTCTTCGGCATGTGGGTGTGCTGGTCCCAGCCGAGGAGGGCCTGGGCGGAGTGGAGCTTTGCAATCTCAGCGAGATGGGCCTTGTAAGCTGCGAGTGTATCCAAAACGGTTCCTCCTTCCTCGCGCCGATCGGCGCAGGACGTTTCAGCCGGGAGTATACCGAGGGCTTAGGGATATCTCGACGGTCAGAGGAGGGATTCGATCAGGGAGGCGGAGAGCCGACTCGGGTGCCCGGCGAATCGGATGATCCCCTCCCGATCGATCACGAAGGTGTGGGGGATCCCGGTGACGCCGTACCTCTGCGCGACCGCCTGGGCTGCGTAGAGCGATTCCCAGAGGGCGATCACATCGGTGTAGCCGTTCGCCTTCAGATACCCCTCGGCAGCGGCTCTCGAGCGGTCGAGGCTGACGCCGATCATGACGACCCCCTGATCGTGGTACCTCTTCCAGAGGGAGTGGAGGGTCGGCATCGAGACACGGCAGGGGGAGCACCAGCTCGCCCAGAAATCGAGGATGACGACCTTCCCGCGGAGAGAGGAGAGCGTGATCCGGTCGCCGGTGAGCGAGTCGAGCGTGAAGTCCGGCGCCCGGTTCCCTACGCTTGCCCCGACCGGGATCGATTCGTCGACGACGACGGGGGTAGTCCTCCCCCCTTCATCCGTCCTTCCCGGTCCGAACAGGCCGCCGACCGCGGCATAGATGATCAATCCGACGGCGATGGCGCCGATCCCGACGAAAAGCGGGATCAGCCCCCTCCTTCGCTTCAGCTTGTCAAGCCGCATCATCCCCCTTTTCTCAGGCGCGGTTCTCGGCTATAGTGGTATCGACATACGATACGATAAGATGATCATATTGTCAATCGAGGAGATGAGATGGACGAAGCGGCTTGCCGCGATATCTCGGAGTTCGTGAGCGTTCTTGCGAATCCGCATCGGATACGGATCCTCTGCCTCCTCGTCGGCGGGGAGCGAAGCGTCGGTGAGATCGCCGCCTCCGTCGGACTGAGCCCGGCGCACGTCTCATCCCACATGCGCGTCCTCTACGACCGCGGGTACGTAAACAAGCGGCGCGAATGGCGGAGGATCTACTACTCCCTCTCCGATCCGCGGTTGAAGGACCTGATCGATATCGCGACATCGCTCGCCATACCCTCCGCCCGCGCGGCTTGACAAGCCCGGCTCGCCGGCCCTAGACTGGGAGGAAGCAAACCTCGACTTCCGTTCGACGCCGCAATCGTCGCTTCTCAAAGAAGACCTTCGGAGGTGGTTGTTGTGTCCTTTCGTTTCCGTCATTTCGGTTGGTTGCTCGTCGCGATCCTACTGATCGCGGTCGGGCATGGGGTCGGATCGGGGCAGGTCGACATTCAATGGCCGTTCTGGCCTACGACCACGACCTATTCAGGGAACGCGATTCCATTCGGGAACGTGAACGTCGGTGAGACGAAGACGGCGAACTACACGTTCAAGATAACGGAGGAGAGCGAGACGGCGGGGACGATCACGAACATTGCCTTCCCCGGCGGCTACTCGCAATGGGGGCCGTTCGCCCTCGTCAATCTCCCCTCCTTGCCGACGACCCTCCAGCCGGGAGAATCCGTCACGTTCCAGGTGACGTTCAGCCCGACCGCGGCCGGTTTCTACACGGCGACGTTCACGATCACCGTTCAGGGAGGGTATCCCCTCCAGACCAAGACGCAGGAGGTCGTCCTGACCGGGACCGGGGTGGGTGAG
>CAZGRE010000038.1:8994-12962 GCA_964528085.1 uncultured Thermotogae bacterium
CAGCTGATCCACTCCGATACCGACACGGTGACGATCGAGGAGTTGAACGTCACGGTGAATAACATCTATGCCCTGATCGTCACGATCAACCAGATGATCATCAACCTCGGTGGCAACCAGAACAAGCTCGAGACGAAGCTCGACAACCTCGCTAAGGATCTGTCCGACCTAGGGGACGATCTCTTCGATATGTGGGATGACCTCAACGACATGTGGGACGAGATGAACGATCGTTTCGACGATGTTGAGGACGCCATCGCCGCCAACACGAACGCGATCAGGGCCCTCCAGGCATCCAACGCCCGGATCGAGGACAAGCTGAACCGGCTCCTCGGCCTCCCGGGGATGCCGGCTCCCGGATCGATCACCTTGACGGTCACCCCGGAGACGGCCAGCGCCTCCGATCACACGGCGCATCTCGTCGGCGCCCCCGGCGCGGTCGCGGGCGGGGCGACGGTGAACATCTACTGGCTCGGGTATGACAATTGGATCCCGGGCGTCACCGATCCATTCTACTTCGACACCCTGACCGCCGACCCGGACGGGTCGTTCACCCTCGACAAACCCGGCTGGGGGAGCTCCTGGCCTAATTGGTGTGAGATCACCCAAGCGGACGGATCCGGGGAGAGCGCGGCCCTCCGCGTCTATCTCTCCACGGTGATGATACTGATGTGACGGCGAGGCTCGTTGCTCTTCTGATCGCGGCGGCGTTTCTGACCGCTGGTGTCGTACAGGGAGCGCCGCTCGATCAGCTGATCGAGCGGCTGGGAAGCCCGGCTTCGGCCGAGCGCGCCGACGCCCGCGATCGGCTATTCGAGCTGGGGGAGGCTGCCGTCCCTATCCTGATCGAGGCGTGCGGCTCGCCGGATCCGACCCTCCGCTGGGAGGCGGTCAACCTCCTTGGGATGATCGGGGATCCGCGCGGGATAGACGCCGCCCTCCGGCTCGCCCTTTCCGATCCCGATGTCCATGTCCGTTGGCGGGCGAACTGGGCCCTCTCTCGCCTCGATGACGGCTCGGTCGTCCCCCGCCTCCTCGTCGCGCTCGCCGATGAGGATCCGCTGATCCGCTGGAACGCGGCCGTCGCCCTCAGCCTGTTCGGGGTAGGGGAGGCGGTCCCGATCCTCCTTGAAGGGCTCGAGGCGGACGGGTTTCAGCAGTGGGAGGCGGTGAACGCCCTCGGCCGGGTCTGGGACGATGAGACCCCTTCCCGCCTCGTAGCCCTCCTGAAAGAGGGGGATGAGGACGTTCGCAAGGAGGCCGCTTTGTCCCTCGGCCGTATAGGGGGTGAAGAGGCGGCCGCTAGCCTCCTCTTCGCCCTTGCGAGCGACCCGTCCCCTGAGGTCCGCTGGCGGGCGGCGATGATGATCGGGCGGATTGGAGGGGAGGAGATGATAGCGGCGCTCCGCGAGCTATCCGTCTCAGAGACCGATCCGTTCGTCCTGGGCCAGATCGAGGAGGCGATCGAACGGCTCACCGCGGAAGAAGGAGGATGAGGAGGAGGATCGCAAGCGGAGAGAGGAGGGAGATCAGGCGAGCGGCGAGCGGGCTCGTCCGCTTTCTGAGAAGGGAGCGGAGGAAGAGGCCGCCGACGGCGAAGGAGATCGTCAGCGCCAGCCAGTCGACCGATCCCTCCCAGGCGGCCGACCTATCCACCCGGGAGGTGAGGAGGATCAGCCAGACGGAGATCCCGATTCCGATTGCCCAGGCGATCCCGAACCAGACGATCGTCCGGCCGCGGAGGACCGGGATCCGCCAGGCGAGGATCGAGAGCCACAGGGAGAGGAAGGCCGCGCCGAGGAGCGACAGCGCCCCGATCTGAAGCGGCTCGGCATCGACGAATATCTCCGCCGTCAGGAGGGAAAGGGAGAGGAGGAGGAACCCGGCCGCCACGATCAGCCCGATTATGAAGCCGGATGAGCGCCTCGGTCTCACCTTCGGGATCACTGGATTTCTCTTCATCTGGTGGCCCTTCCCCTCCGGAGTCTAGCATCCGTCCCGGTCGATGTAGGTTCGGGATGTCCCGTGCGACCGGGACGATCGGCCCGGATTGGCCGTAGGGTTCCGTCCCGGTATCATACTCGTATGCCGGCTCGAATCGGGATCATCCTCGATGGTGGAACGCCCCGCTCCGCACCCCTGACCGATTCCGCATGCGAGGCGACGGTCGGACTCCTCGGCGAGCGAGGCTTCGAGACGAGGGTGTTCAGGCTGCGCGATCTCGATATCGCACCGTGCCGGGGATGCTTCGACTGCTGGGTGAGGACCCCGGGGGAGTGCATCATCGACGATTTTGGGCGGGACATAGCCCGGGAGTTCGTGGCAAGCGGGCTTGCCGTGTTTATCACACCGATCGTCTTCGGCGGATACTCGTCCGAGCTTAAGAAGGCCCTCGATCGATTGATCCCCCTCCTCCTCCCTTACTTCACGTTCGTCGGAAACGAGGTCCACCACGTCAGGCGCTACCGGGGCTATCCGAACCTCCTCGGGATCGGGACCCTCCCTGCCCCGGATCAGGAGGAGGAGAGGATCTTCTCCCAGCTCCTCGTTAGAAACTCGATCAACATGTACGCCGTCGAAGTCGAGGGGTGCGTGATCCACGAAAAGGATGAGGATATCCGCTCCAAGATCGAGGAGAGGCTGATGAGGGTGATCGACTGATGGGTAGGCGCGCGCTCGTCCTGATCGGAAGCCCGAAGGGGCCGGATGCGAGCGCCTCGGGCCGGTTGAGCCGGATCCTAACCGCTCGGCTCGAGGAGGGAGGCTGGTCGATCGATCGCCTCTCCCTGTACGATGCGGATGAGGGAGGGCTCCTCTCCTCGATATCGGAGTCCGATCTCGTCATCCTCGCATCCCCGCTCTACGTCGACTCCCTCCCCGCCCCGGTCATCAAATGGATGGAGCTGATCGCAAAGGAGAGGGAAAGGCGGCCGATCGACGAGGGATCCCCGCGGTTCGTCGCGCTCCTCAACTGCGGGTTCGTCGAGCCGAAGCACAATGCGGTGGCAGAGAGGATATGCCGGCGGTTCGCTTCTCACGCTCGGTTCGAGTGGTACGGCGCGATCTCGCTCGGTTGCGCCGGGATGCCCCGGAGGAGGATCGCCCGCGCCCTTGAGATCGCGGCCGATGCGCTTAAAAAGGGGTTCCCGGTCCCCCCGCAGGTCAAGCGCCTGACGAAGAGACCGGTCGTCCCGCGGCTTGTCTACGTAATCGTCGGGAACATCGCCTGGCGGAGGACGGCGCGGAAGAAGCACTCCCTCGGGAAATGGGACCTTCTCGCCCAGCCGTACAAGGCAGAGTGAGGCTTCCTAGTCGGTGTCGATCCACTCGCGGAACTTCGCCCGCAGCTTCTCCTCGATCCTATCCCCGAGCTCCGACCAATCGAGGTCCTCATCGGCATCGGCCCATCGGGCGAACGCACGCTTGATCTTCCTTTCGATCCGCTCGCCGATCTCATCCGGCTCACCCGGTTCGACCCACTCAGAGATCCGGTCCTTGATCCTTTCCTTTATCCTCTCCCCGATCGATCTCCACTCTCTACAGGGGGAGAACGGACGCGAGGCGAACCCGACGAACGATGAGAGGATCGTGATCAGAAACCAGAGCCCCGCCGCCTGGAGATAACTCAGCCTCGGCCCGAGCCCGAGATGCCCGGCGATCAGGCTGTTCCAGAGGAGCATCACGATGTAGCTGAAGAAGAAAAAGGCGGCTATCCCGCCCTTTTCGATCGCGATGGTGATACCTCTCATATCCCCTCCCTAGAGCCCGCTTTCACACAGCTAGTCGTACTTCCTCCAGCCGATCAGGCGTGAGGAGTTCCCGATCCCGGTGAACGCGAACAGAATGATGAGGAGGAACCAGAGCCCGGCCGCCTGCCAGTAGTTGAGCTTCACATCGATCAGCCCGAGCTGGTCGACGACGATCCCGTTCCAGAGAAGCTCGATTATATAGCTGAACAGGAAGAACGC
>CAZGRE010000039.1:0-12463 GCA_964528085.1 uncultured Thermotogae bacterium
CGTCGGAAGCCCGTCGGATGCGGCTCCTCTTTCTTCGGTTGGAATCTCAATCTTTGGACCTTTTAAGCGGTTGTAAGATGCGTAAATAGGGGGCCGGAAGAGTAGTGGGCAGTCACTATAGTGTTTAATCACGATTATATGCCTCTTGAATTTTAACTATCGTTGACATACACTAGTTTTGGTGATCCCGTGATGAAGGGGAAGGATCCGGCGTTCAAGGTGGGCGGGCGCATCGAAGCTCCGTACTTCGTTGATCGGGAGGAGGAGCTTGTGCGGCTCAGCTACGACGTGCGTACCCTCTCTCAGAGCAACGTTATTATCGCTCCGCGGCGGTTCGGGAAGACCGCGCTGTTGCGTGCGGTGGAATCGCAGGTCGGAGGGGAGCTCCTCGTCTCTTATCTGAGCTGCCTGGGGATGGTGAGCCCGGCGGAGTTTCACGATCGGATCGTCGAGGGGGTGCTGCGGGCGTTCGCTGCCCGCCACGGGAGGGGGAGGCGGCTCCTTGCCACATGGCGGGATCTGCTCAAGAAGCCGGTCCTGGGGATGCGCGATGCGCTCGCCGAGATCGGCGGGAGCATCGAAGGGGTGGGGACGATCAGGCTGAAGTTCCGCACCCGCGAGGTGGATCCGCAGGGGCTCATGGAGGCGGCGCTCACGTTCCCGGAGGGGCTGGCCGAGGAGGAGGATGAGCGGGTCCTCGTGATCCTCGACGAGTTTCAGGCTCTCGTCGGTCTGGGGGAGCGGGTCTTCTCGCTGTTCAAGGAGGCGATGGAATCCCAGAAGCGGGTCGTCTACCTGTTCAGCGGGAGCAGCCTCCGCCTGTTGAACGAGGTCTTCGGCCGGGAGGGGAAGAGCCCGCTCTATCAGATGGTCGGGAGGGTCTTCCTCGGCGAGATTGAACCCCGCTTCGTACATCGGTTCTACCGCGAGCGGTTGCGCGAGGTCCACGGAGTGGAGATTTCTGATGCCGCCCTGGTGCGGGTGACGGGGTACGTCGGCGGGATCCCATACTACTTTCAGAAGCTCGGGGTTGGGTTGGAGCGCGAGATCGCAATTAAAGGGAGGCGGCGGGTCGCTGCCCCCGACGTCGACCGCGCGTTTTCCCAGCTTCTCGATGAGCTCGCAGGCGACTTTCAAGAACGGTGGGAGGCGAGGTTCAGCGATCAACAGCGATCGATCCTGAAGGTTCTAGCGGAGGGACCGATGAGCGTGACCGAGGCGGCGCGCGCCCTGGGGGTCGCCCCTTCGAATATCTCGTACAACTTGAGTCGGCTCACCGAGGCGATGATCCTCACCAAGGAGGAGCGGCGCTACCGGATCACCGACCGCGTGTTCGCGTCGTGGCTCAGAAGGCTTTGAGCCCGCATCTTGCGTTTGCGATTTTCGATGGGATGTTCTCCGAAGGCTACTCGGTGAACCCGAGGAAATATCCGTTTGGATCCCGGATTCCGAGCTCGAGCGAGCCGTAGTCCATGACCTCCGGCCCCCAGGCGAACTTAACCTTGCCGCGGAGCTCGTCTGCGAGGGGACGTCACGGCAGCGGATGTAGAGCGTCCCGCTCAGGATCGCTTCGGCCGGATCGTCAATCGGGCAGGTGCAGCGGAGAAGCCCGGCCCTTCCCCGATGCCGGGTACGGTGTGGAAGCGGGCCTTTCGAAAAATGTAAGCTGGGATACATTTTACGACTTAAAGATCTTGTAGTCTTATTATGCCATAAGGCATCCATTAAGGAAGGTGAAACGATGACCAAGAAAAAGCTGACGATCGTAAGCGTAGTCCTGGGATTGGGCGTGGCCCTCGGCCTTGCCCTCTTCCTCGTGGGGAATTCCCCCCGGATCATCGGACGGAACCCGGACTTTAATCCGACGGCCGCGGAAGAGGAGGGGTACTGGTACTCCCGGTATAACCTGGGGAATCTCGTGATGCGCTCCGGGCTTGGGAGCACGTTTATGCCCGCCGAAGGGATGGTGATGGGGATGGTGGGGATGGCCGATGCCGACCCGAACGACGGGGATACGGCCATGCCGCCGCAGAACGCGGCCCTGCTCCACTCGGTGTACGCCAGCGGGGATCCTCACTACATCACGAATCTCGATGTGGATGATTTTGGCACCCAACGATGGGATCCGGACACGTTCGATGAGACGGTGACCGCCCGCGCCATGGGTTGGACGATCATGAAGGAGGTCGAGTGGGCCAAGCAGTTCCACGTCGACGACCACTTCGGTGTCCCGACCGATGGCTTCGGGGCGCAATGGCGATTCGTCGGCCTGGTGCTCGCCGCCGAGGCGAAGATGCAGGCGCAGTATGCCATCGACAACATGATGGACCAGGACGGCCTGTTCGTCGACAGCAACGGCGCGCTCGATCGGAAGGCGCAATGGGTCCTCCTCGAGGCGTTCACCGACCTTGGGGAGCTCCTCAGAGCCGATGCCGTCCCTCACTCGGCGAGCAACCGGTATCGGGATCCGGATGCCGGAGCGATGTTCATGGTGAAGGCCACCTCCCTGTTCGACGCCCTGGCGGATCGCCGGCCATCCGACGGCGAGGAGCTGTCTTTGGCGATCCAGGCGCTCGTCTGGTACGCGACCTACGCCGATGACCTCCCCCGCCAGAACGCCGCCCTCTCCCGCGTGCTGAACTTCGGCGATGAGCTGATCTCCCTCGCTGGCGGAGACGCCACCCAGCGGGCGTTCAGGATCCGCGGGCTGATCGAGGCCTATCGGGTGAGCGATCACGAGCGGTTCCTGACGGCGGCCGCCCGGGAGTTCCGGGGGTTGAGCGCCGAATACAGCCCCTACACCGGGATCTTCGAGGACCAGTCGACCTACCGGATCGACGACGTCGCGGCGATCATGGGGGCAATCAATTCCCTCAGGCTGTTCGCCGGGGACGCGGTCGACCAAGGAATGGTGGAATCGATGTTCGCCGGCTTCTTCGAGAGCGCGGTGAACCTGAGCGGCATGCAGCAGTCGGTTCCGCCGAAGGACGTCGCCAAGGGGACGTTCGAGCAGCGGCATCCGGACATCTACTACGGCTATCTCGGGATCCCCTATCCGCCGATGGCCGGCGGAGAGCACGGAATCGCGCCGGTGTTCGCGAGTGAGGTCCGGTTCGATGGGTCGAAGTGGACCGTGACCGACGGAAGGTTCGACTCCGCCGGCGCGATGCACGCCTCGAACGAGTTCATCTGGTTCCACAACGACGAGGTCAACGGGTTCCCGCAGCCCCCGATAAAGTGCGGATAGCCTTCGACACATCCGGTGCGGTGGGCGACCCTCGCGGCCGCCCACCGCATCATTCCGCGAGGAGCTTCAGCCTTTCCGGATCGGTGATCACGAGCTTCCCCAGCCTCCTGGCGATGATCCCCTCGCGGCTCAGCTTATTCATCTCGGCCGTCGTCGTCTCCCGCGTCGCTCCGATCAGCTCGGCGAGCTCGCGGTGGGTGATTCTGACCCGGATCTGGATCCCATCATCGAGACCGCGTCCGTATTTGTCGGCGAGGTCGAGGAGCGTGCGGGCGAGGCGGGTGGGGACGTCGAGGAACAGGAGATCGGCCAGGCGGTTCTCCAGCTCCTGGCGGCGTAGGCCGATCAGCTTGGCGATCCGCAGCGCGATCTGGGGATGAGCCTCAGCGAACCGGACGAACCTCTCCCGCTCCACCCAGCACAGCCAGACGTCGTCGAGGGCGGTCGCCTCCAGCCGGCGCACGTCCTCTCCCATCGCCGCCATCTCGCCGAACGGCTCCCCCGGTTCGCAGACCCGGATCGTCGCCTTCTTCCCGCTTCTGTCCCGGTGGGAGAGCTTCACCCTCCCCTTCTTGACGAAATAGACCGCATCGCTCGGATCTCCGGGGAGATAGATCGTCTCGCCGCGCTTGTACTTCGTGTCCTTAACCGTGCGGTTGAACGCCTCCATCTCCTCCGGCTCCATTGCGGCGAGGAGGTTGAACCGGGCCAGATACCACAGTCTTTCTCCGTCCATTTTCTACATCACCCTCACTCCACGCAGCAGCTCATCGCGGTGATGTCGCGGCGGAAGGACTGGGCGGCGAGCTTGATCCCTTCGGATAGGGTCGGGAAGACGTGGACGGTGTCGATCAGCTCGTCGATCGTCATCTTGTTTTTCACCGCCAGTACCGCTTCGTGGATCATCTCGGCGGCGAGCGGGGCGAGGATGTGCACCCCGATGATGGCGAGTGTCTTCGGATCGATCGTTATCTTGATCAGGCCGCGCGTGTCGTTGATCGCCCGCGCCTTTGGGACGTAGCGCATCTCCACCGTACGACAGCTGCACAGCTGGTGTTCGCGCGCGTAGGCCTCCTCGGTCATTCCAACGCTTGCCACCTGTGGCGAGGTGAACACGGCATGGGGGATGGCGGAGTGATCGATCGCTTCGTTTGCGTCGGTGAGGGCGTTCAGAGCTGCGATGTGCCCCTCCTTGGCCGCGACCGTCTCCAGGTGTGGAGGGCCGGTCGCGTCCCCGGCGGCGAAGACGTGAGCAGTACTCGTCTGCAGGTGGTCATCGACCGCGACATCGCCGTTTCCCTTAATCTCGACCCCGGCCCGGACAAGGTCGAGCGATCCGGTGTTCGCCCGCACCCCGACCCCGATCAGGATCTCCGCCGCGGTGAGGGTGGTTTCCTCCCCGTCGATCACCGCTTCCATCGTTTTCATCTCCCCGTCCTTGCGGAGGGATCTCACCTCGACCCTGGTGTGAATGGTGATGCCTTCCTCGGTCAGGTAATTAGCGAGGGCGGTTGCAATCTCCGGTTCTTCCCGCGAGAGGATCCGCTCACCGTGGGTGAGGACGGTGACCTTGCTTCCGAATCGGGCGAACATCTGGGAGAACTCGAGACCGAGCGGGCCGGCGCCGATGACGATCAGGCTCTCCGGGAGGCGCTCTAGGGCCAGGGCCTCCCGGTTTGTCAGGTAGCCGACGTCATCGAGCCCGGGAAACGGGGGGATCAGCGGGGAGGCGCCAGTGGCGATCAGGAACCGCTCCCCTTCGATCCGCTTCCTATCGACCTCGATTTCATGCGGTGAGACGAACCTTCCCTCTCCTGGGAAGAAATCCACGTTTAGCATCCCGGCGAGGACGGTTCGGTAATTCGTCTCCCTCATCCGATCGATCAGCCCGTCCTTCTCCGCGATCGCCCGCGAGAAATCGAAGCTGGGGGAAAAGGCCGCTATCGCCTCGAACCGGGGACGACGGGTGGCGTCGAGGCTCTCCGCTACCGCGAGGAGGTGCTTCGTTGGGACGCACCCGACGTTGACGCACGTTCCACCGAGCGGGAGGCCGGTGTTGACCATCGCCGTCTGCGCTCCGAGTTCGTCGGCTACCGTCGCCGCGGCGAACCCGGCCGCCCCGCCCCCGAGAATGACGAAGTCGTAGCGGTTCACCTCAGTACTCCTCCTGCAGCCCGAACTCGGCCGATTCGACCCATTCGGCCGGCCGGTCGAAATACTCGGCGAGGCCGCTCACGAGGAGGTAGTGGCCGAGCTCCTGCTTGGCGAGGACCCCGAACAGTCCCCTTTCCTTCGGATCGGTCGCCACCGCGCCCTTCTCCTCGTAGAACTTCTTAGTCGCCTGTTCGATCTCCATCGCCTTGCGCAGGATATCGCGGAGGGAGGCATCGAAGGAGATCGTATCCTTCCCCTCCTTAACCGCCCCTTCGACCAGTCCCTTGACGTCGTTCAGAAGAGACGAAGAGCCGATCTTCCCCGACTTTCCCGCTTTCAACCTCCTCAGGGCCTCGGCGTGATGGCTCTCCTCCTCGGCCAGGAGATCGAGGATCCGCCTTCCGCTCGGATCGTTCGCCTTTCCCGCCGCGTCCGCGTAGTAGCTACGTGCCCGCTCCTCCAATCCGATTGCATCGTCGATGATCGTCATGGTCCTTCCTCCTCCCGGTCGAACGGCAGAACTCCCCGCGATGGCCGTTGAAACGACATCGCTCCTCCTTATGCAAAAGGCGCCCCGCATGTAGCGGGGCGCCCGAGTTTCGTGTGGACCAGTTGGGATCATTCCTTGATGTGCATCGGCTGATCGCAGCATACGAGCGTCCCCGCTCCGGCCTTGGTCACCTTCACTTCCTGGCCGCAGATATCGCAGACGTAGGCCTTCCCTTCCTCTGCCATTAAAAAACACCTCCTCTCATTACAGCTTAATCGAACCCTCCCACAGGCCGTGGACGTTGCAGTACTCGACCGCGATCAACTCGCTCAGCCCTTTCAGGTCGACGGAAGCGACCACCGTGGGCGCGCCGTAGGTCGGGCCGAGGTCGAAGGTGGCGATGTGCACCGCGATCCCGCCCTTCACCCCGAATAGGGCGATCCACTTGATGTGGTGTTCGACCGTGTTCGGATGGGGTGCCTCTTTTCCCACTGTGATCTTGATTGCGTCCTTGCCGCATTCCTCGCAGCTTACGCGCTCGATCACCGGGACGTGTTTCTCTTTCCCTTCTCGGGCTCCGGTCTTGATCAACTCACCGAGTCTCATCTGGTACCTCCTTTAGAACTCCTTGAACATGTCCCGCGGAGCGCCGCACACCGGGCATTTATCCGGGGCATCCTCCTCTGTTGTGTAGCCGCAGATCGGACAGATGTACACCTTCCCTATCTCCACGTCCTTTCCTGCGTCGGCCTTCGCCTTGGCCTCCTTGTACATCCCGGCGTGGATCTTTTCCGCCTCCAGGGCGTAGTGGGTGCTCCGGACCGCCCCTTGCTCCCCCTGCAGCTCGGCGACCTTGTTGTAGGCAGGGTACATCTCCTCCACCTCGAACGTCTCGCCGTCGATGCACTGCTGCAGGTTGCTCGGGGAATCGCCGATCAGCCCGAGCTCACGATAGTGGTTGGTGGCGTGCACCTGCTCGGCATAGGCGATCGCGCGGAACAGCCGCGCCAGGTTCATCTTCCCTTCCTTCTCTGCCTGCTCGGCGAAGATCAGGTAGCGCATGTGCGCCTGCGACTCGCCGGCAAACGCCGCTTTTAGATTGGCTTCAGTCATCGGATGCATAATCGAATCTCCTTATTTATGTTGTCAGTTTGTCTAAGATCTCTCTCATGTCGGGGACCTCACTTATCGGGTAGACCTTGGACCACCGAACGATCCCGTCTTCATCGAGGATGATCACCGCCCGCTCCGAGTACCCGTCCCCTGCCCGGAAGACCCCGTACGCCTCGGCGACCGCCCCGTGCGGCCAAAAGTCGGACAGTAGTTTCGTCCCCTTGATCCGCAGGTCCTTGGCCCACGCACGTTTGGCGGGGACGGAGTCAACGCTCACCCCGAGTGCGAGTGCGTTCAGCTTTTCGAACTGATATTTGTTCTCCTCCAGTGCCCGCATCTGCTTGGCGCACACCGGGGTGAACGCGAGCGGGTGGAACGATAGGATCACCTTCCGCCCCCGCAGGCTCGCCAGATCGGTCTTCTCGCCGTGCTGGTCGGAGAGGACGAACCCCGGTGCCTTTTCCCCTGCCTTCATCATGATCTTGGCTCCTTCCCTTCTGTGATGGACCCGACCACCGGTACACGCGTGAGGAGATCATCCCCGTGCGGTGCTTCCTTCAGATCCGCCGTCAGATCCATCCCCGCCCGGTGCAGGGCCTGGTGCCGACCACCGCGCCACAAGAAGCTTCCGGTGACGTCGTAGACCTTCCCTGCGTACGCTATGTACGCCGGTCTCCCTTCTCTCCCGTCGTAGCGGGCGAGCTCATCGCCGGTGAACGTGCGCATCTACTTCAGAAACTTCGAGACGAACGGCGAAGTCTCACCGCGCCTCAAGAAGTGCCCGGACGGGCCCTCGCCGAGGAACTCGGAGAACCACGACTCGTGTTCGATCTCCTCGTTCAGGATCGCCAGGGCGAGATCGTAGGTGCGATGGTCCTTTCCCGCGGTCATGTTGCAGATCTGGGTGTACCCCCGCACGGCGCAGCGCTCCGCCTCCACCAGGACCTTCAGAATCGCGTTGACATCCGTCGGATCGTCCGGAAGGCGGGCCGGCGGACACGCGGAGATATCGTGAAACTCCTTCATGTCCTGGGGGAGCTTCCCTCCCAGCTCGTAGATGCGGGGGATCAGCGCCTCGAAGTGGTTGCGGTCCTCGATCCGCGCCGTCTCGGCGATCTCCTTGATCCCTTCCCCGGCAAGCCCGATCAGGTTAAACCTGAGGATCGTGTAGTAGTAATAGGTGGTGATCTCCGCCGAGGCGTTTTTCTCCAAAAGCTCCAACAACTGGTCGACATCCACCCCTGCCCGTTCCACTACTTCCCTTGTCACTTTCGCCATGGCAGACCTCCTTTTGTCTTGGCGTCAGTTCTTTCCTTGCTCACCAGCTTCGCTCCGCGGCCAGCGCATCCGCGCAATCCGAGCTTCGATCTCATCCTTCCCTAGGGGAGGAAGCTCTGCCAATGGGCGATCTCCCATTCCCTTCCGGAAGCGGGCCCCGAACACGGGTCTCAGCCCTCCCCGGTAGATCACCCCGATCGGAAGCGGATACTCGCTTTTCAACGCCATCTCGAGCGCCGCGGCCCGATCCCGGGGATCGTAGTCATCCGGAAGCGGGGCGAGCCGCTCCTTCCACCAGTCGTTCCAGCCGCGGCGGTGCTCCCCCCAGGTGATGCACGGCTGGATCACCTCGATCAGGGAGAACCCAGAAATCCTCACGCCTTCGACGATGAGATCAGCCAATCCGGTGATGTCGCCGGTGTAGCCGCGGGCGACGAACGGAGCAGAGTGCGCGACCGCCGTGGCGAGTCCCTGGATCGGATAGGCCTCTACTCCTTGGAATTGAAGCCTGGTCCGCGTCCCGATCGGGGTGGTTGGTGATGCCTGTCCCTTGGTCAGGGCGTAGACGCGGTTGTCGTGTACGATCGCAGTTACGTCCGGGTTGCGGCGGAGGGCATGGAGAAAGTGGTTCCCTCCCTCTCCGTAGAAGTCCCCGTCTCCAGTGGTGACGATCGTGACGAGCCATGGGTTAGCAACGGCGATCCCGCTTGCCACAGGGAGTGTCCTCCCGTGCAGTCCGTTGAAGAAGTTGGCTCTCAGGTAGTGGGGGAGCTTTGCCGCTTGCCCGATCCCGGAGACCAGGCACACTTCATGCGGGGCCTTCCCCAGCTCAGTGAGGGCCCGCTTAACCGCGCTCAGAATCCCGAAATTGGGGCAGCCCGGGCACCACTGGTTCTCGGCGGTCGACCGATAGAGATCGTCCTCAGACATCGATCCTCCCTTCGATCCAGTCCGGGGTTATTGGAAGCCCATCCGACCTTCCGATCACATCCGCCTCCAGGTCATACTCGCCGGAGATGAGGCGGGCGAGCTGCCCGAGCGCATTCCCCTCGACCGTGATATAGCGGGCTTTCTTCGGAAACGAGAATTCGGGAAGCGGCCATAGCTCGGTGAAGTGGAGCGCTCCGACTGCTTTCCCCTCCTCCCGTAGCCGGTCGACCGCGGCCCGGATCGCCCACTTCGTCGACCCCCAGCCGATGAGGACCGTATCCGCTCCGGAGAGGTGATACTCCTCCGGCGGCTGGATCTCCCGTCTCAGCCCATCCAGCTTTGCCAGGCGTTTTTTCACCATCGCCGGCCGGACCGTGTGCAAGTCCTCGGTGATGTGCCCGTCCTCGTCGTGCTCGTCGGAGTCAACGGTGACAAGGTGATGCGACTGTCCCGGATATAGGCGAGGGGAGATCCCATCGTCGGTCGGGGCATAACGGCGGTAATCTGATATCCCCGTGGGATCGGCGAACCGCTTCACCGCTGGGACTCCCGGAATCGGGAAGTCAGGGTAGGAGAAGTGGGTGTCGGCGAGGTACTGGTCGGTGAGGACGATCACCGGGATCTGGTAGCGGTCGGCGAGCGCGAACGTGCGGATGGTCTTCTCGAACGCATCCAACGGATCAGCCGGGGCGAGGATTGCCTTGGGGAACTCGCCGTGGCCGGCGTGTACCGCGAACAGCAAGTCCTCCTGTGCGGTCCGAGTCGGAAGCCCGGTTGCGGGTCCAGGCCGCTGCGCGAGCACGATCACGATCGGGGTCTCGGTCATCCCGGAGAGCGAGATCGCCTCCGCCATCAGGGCAAACCCTCCCCCCGAGGTGGCGGTCATCGCCCGCGCCCCGGCGTAGCTCGCTCCGAGGGCCATGTTGATCGCCGCGATCTCGTCCTCGGCCTGTTCGGCGAAGACCCCGAGCCCGACGTCGCGGGCGAATCCGGTGATGATCCCGGTCGAGGGGGACATCGGGTAAGCGGAGATGAACCGGCACCCGGAGTAGGCGGCGGCGAGGACGATCGCCTCGTGCGCCGAGACCAGGATGTGTTCCTCCTCTTTGCTTTCCAGGTAGAAGCCCGGCGCCACTTTGGAGTACCCGGCCGCAGCCGCAGCGATGTTTGCCTGCACTATCTTGTCTCCCTTGCTGGCAAACGTTTCTCTGATAACAGTGTCGAGAGTTCCCCGCTCGAGCCCGAGCGTTCCCGCGATAGCTCCGGCAGCGACGGAATTGGCGTAGAGCTTCGAGCCCCCTTCCTCCTCCCCGATCTCAGCGAACGGGAGCTCGACGATCGCTCCTCCCGGGGAGAGGAGGGAGGTGTAGTGTTCCTTCGCTCTGTTGTTCAGGGGGAGGAGAACGTCGACCGACTCGCGGAACGCGCGCGGGGGAACGTCGCTGATCCGGATCCGGTAGCTGTTGTTCCCGCCGCGAATCCGCGACTCGTACTCCTTTGTCGTCAGCACCGGCCAGCCGGCAGAGGCGATCGCGCGGGAGACGACGTCCCCGACCGTCTGGATCCCTTCCCCGGCCGCGCCGACGATCGCCACCTGCACGTCGGTCATCTAGATCGCTTCCTTCGCCGTCGCCTGTTCGATCATCGTGTCTATCACCTTCTGCAGCGAGGCGGGGAGCCCTTCGATCCGCACATCGAGGAACCCACGGATGATCAGGGCTCGCGCCTGTTCCTCGGTGAGGCCACGGCTCATCAGGTAGTTCAGCTGCTCTCCGGCGATCTTCCCCACCGCCGCCTCGTGCGAGAGCTCTGTATCGGGATGGGTTGCCTTGAGCTCGGGGACCGCGTGGATCACCGCCTCGGCATCGAGCATGATCCCGTTGCACTCCATGTGCCCCTTGGTGTCGGCACTTCCTCCCTCGATCAGCCCGCGCGAGACCACGCGGCTTGCGGTCGCCACCACCCGGCTTGTGATCTCACCGCGGGCACCGGCGCCTGTCAGCCTGATCCTCCCGCCGACGTCGAAGCGCGAGCCGCCCTTGGCGTAGATGATCGAGTTGAACCGCGCCGTGCCGCCAGATTGGACGACGGCGAGCGGGTTGGTGTCGATGTGCTTGACCCGTGTGAGGGCGATGTAGTTCGAAAGATAGGTTCCCCCCGCCTCGACCGCGATCCCGGTCCGCGGGCGGACCTCCACCTCCGGGGCCCAGTCGTGCACCATGGTATAGGTGAGGGTCGCCCCCTCCCGGACGAAGATCTCGGTCACCGCGATGTGGCGGCCGGCGTTGGAGTACGACGCGGCGGTGCACCCGGTGATCAGGTGAAGCTCCGATCCCGGCTCGATGACGATCACGTTGTGCAGGACCTGCTCATGGCGCTGGGCCTTGAGCAGGAAGCACGACTGCGCCGGAAGCCCGATCTTCGTCCCCTCCTTCACGCGGATGAAGTTCCCGGCCGGGTTGGGATGGTCCGCCACGATCCGGGTGAACTCGTCGGTATCGGGATCGACCAGGCTCCACTCGAGCTTCTTCACCCACGGATGTTCCTTCCGCGCCTGGCGGATCGAGGCCATCACGAGCTTCCGCTCGTTGGATGCGGCAACGCGAGTGGTGTCGTCCTCGAGCATGAACGACGCCGAGCGTGGGGTCTCACCGGAATCGTCGTAGCCGACCCTCCGCAGATCGATCTTATCCCTTGAGGAAGTCATGGATCCGCTCCTTTATTCGCGCCTCGGCGAGGCAGTTTCCGAACCCGTGCTTTGATATCTGATCGAATATGTCGAGCGGTGCCCCCGAGCACATGATCCGTCCGTCGACGAGGACGTAGCCGCGCGCGGCGTGCAGGTGCTCGAGGATCGACCCGGTGTGGGTGACGATGATCCCGCCCACCGTCCGCTCCCGGATCGGGAGGTCGCGCTGGAACAGGCGCTCGATCACCCCGCGCAGGAGCTTCAGGCTGTCGACGTCGACCCCGGACTCCGGCTCGTCGAGGAGCACCAGCCGCGGCCGCTGCAGCAGGAGCTGGAGGAGCTCACCCCGCTTCTGTTCCCCGCCGGAGAACCCGTCGTTCAGCCCGCGATCGAGGTGATGCCTCATCCCGAGGGAGTCAGCCGCCTCGGTGAGCCTTTCTTTATCCAGCTTCAGCGCCTTCGCCAGGGCGGAGAGCGAGACGTCGCGCACCGCCGGGGGCTGCTGGAACGCAAGCCCGATCCCGCGCCGCGCCCGCTCGTCGATCGAAAGGTCGAGGATCGA
>CAZGRE010000040.1:0-12317 GCA_964528085.1 uncultured Thermotogae bacterium
CAATCCCACGCTCTTTTAGGTACTGCTGTAGAGTGTCGCGCTTTCCGTTAAGGACGCGTATCGTGTACTGATGGAAGATGTGCGAACGGTCGGGCGCGCGGTAAGGGGTGATGACTCCCTCCACTCCGGCGAGGGCCTCGTCGTACCGGTCGGCCAGGCGCGCGCGCGCCTTCGACCAATCATCGAGATGCTTCAGCTTGACCGACAGGATCGCCGCCTGGATCGCATCGAGACGGGAATTCGTCCCGACCAGTCGGTGGTAGTACTTAGGCTTTGCACCGTGGACGCGGAGCATGCGCAGGCGCTCGGCGAGGGCATCGTCGTTCGTCACGATCATCCCACCGTCCCCGTATGCCCCCAGATTCTTAGTGGGGAAGAAACTGAAACAGCCGAGATGACCGATGGTGCCGGCCTTGCAGGTGAGTCCGGCGTCCGGAGTCCGTGGTCGGTCGTCCGCGATGTGTGAGCGGGAGTACTCAGCGCCGATCGCTTGAGCGGCGTCCTCGATGACGTAGAGGTTGTACTCCTTGGCGATCTGCATGATCTCATCCATGTCGGCCATTTGGCCGTAGAGGTGGACGGGGATGATGGCTTTAGGGGCCGGTCCGCAGTCCGAGGTCCGGGGTCCACGGTGGGGGGTGAGGAGGCGGCGGACGGATTCGGGATCGATGTTGAACGTCTTCGGATCGATGTCACAGAAGACGGGTGTCGCTCCGAGATTGTGAACGACTCCAGCGGTGGCGAAGAACGTGAAACTCGGGACGATCACCCCATCGCCAGGACCGATTCCAAGAGCTTTCAGCGAGAGTAGAAGGGCGTCGGTCCCGCTGGCGACGCCGATCGCATACTTTACGCCCAAGTATCGGGCCACCTCGCCCTCAAATGCTTCTACTTCCGGGCCCAGAATGAAACGCCCGGACTCCAAAACCCGCGCGAGAGCCGCGTCGATCTCGCCGCGGATTGTTTTGTATTGTCGTAGTAGGTCTAAAACAGGTATTTCCACTAGGTGACCTCCTCTTCCGTCCGTCTGCTCATCTTTCTTAGGTACTCGGACAGTTTATCTAGCGCCGCTTGTTCCAATTCTGGGGGCATCTTCCGATTGGCTGAAGATCTCACAGCAACCGGTTCACAGTCCCCCTCAAGCGCCTTTTCTATGGCAGGAGCAAGCATATCAAGCTGAGTCTCAACCAGCCTCTCTGAGAGGTCAAAAATAGTGTCGTCCGGGTAGAGAGAAATCTCCCGGCGTAGCAGGATGCACCCTGCATCCACTCGCTCGTCAATTAGGTGCGCCGTAACACCTAGGGGAACGTCCCCAATGATCGACCACAACATTGCGTCGAGCCCGCGAGCCTCTGGGATGAGTCCGGGATGGAAGTTGATTATTCCTTTCGGAAACGCGTCAATAATAGACTTTTTCAAGATCCGCGCTCCTGCTACGATTCCTAACTCGACGCCGCGACTCCGCACGATCTCGAACGTTTCGGAGCTGTTGTGTCTTACAACAACGTAGTGAATACCGATCCGTTCGCAGATCTTCCTCGGGTGTACTGCAGCTTCGTGTCTAACCTTTGTCCGCACTGAAGCAGGCGGAATGTTCAACTTCACCGGATCGGCAGCCAAAACGACTTCAATAGGATACCCCTCCAAGAAAAGCCGGAGCAAGATGTCCTGTGTCTTTTTGTGGGGAAAGTTATAAGCAAACACTGCAATCTTTGCTCTACGCATTTTTCTTAACCCTCTCGTCGTGCCTTCACTATCAGTTAACACCCCTCATTGAGGCCTGCGCAGCCTCCAGTACACGTACTACACGCAAACCGTCGCGGCCGTCGCTCAGCGGGGCCACGCGGGTACGGATGCTCCGGAGAAAAGCCTGAGCCATCGCTGAGAGCGGTTCTATCCCTTCGATCGCGACAGGCCTCCCCTCACCGCGCTCGGTCTGAAAACGCCCGTTTACCTGCTCGATCGCGTGATCGTAAACCACGAGCTTGTCAGTCGCCAGATCGTCGAACACCGCCATCCCTTTGTCTCCTACGACGGTCAGCCGCCGGGTCTTGACCGGGTCGAGCCAACTCGTGTGTATCAACCCAAGCGTCCCCGAGGGGAATCGGAGAGTGACGTACGATATGTCCTCAATTCCCTCCTGCAGGTAGCCCTCCCCGCGCGCGATCACCTCATCCGGCTCCTCCTCAAGTAGATGAAGGATTACGGAGATGTCGTGCGGAGCGAGGCTCCACAGGGCGTTCTCCTCAGAGCGAATGACGCCGAGGTTCAGCCTCTGGCTCGTCAGATGAAGGAGCCGCCCGAACCTCCCTTCCTCCGTAAGTTCCTTCAGCCTGACGACCGCCGGATGGTACTCGAGAAGGTGATCGACCATCAGGATCCGCCCATTTCGTTCTGCGATATCGATCAGTTCCTCCGCCTCGCTCGAGCGAAGGGCGATCGGCTTTTCGACGAGGACATCCTTACCGGCGATAAGCCCCTCCTTCGCAAGCTCGTAGTGCATGACGGCAGGAGCGGCAACGACGACGGCATCGACCCCCTCGTAACGGGGTTCCCCCGCCGCGGTGATCCCAGGATGAGCACTGAGGATCGCCTCACGGCGCGATCTATCCGGATCGCAGACGATGACGTTCCCAACGCCTACGAGCCCACAGAAGACGCGGACAAGGTTGCGCCCCCAGTTTCCGGCGCCCAAGACGGCGAGTTTGGGGTTCGTTGAGTTTGTTGAGTTCATTGGGTTTGTTGGGTTCATGGGGTTCCTGTACCGAGGCGTATGAGGTTCGGCGCCGAGAGGCCGGCGGTGGCGTTCCGCGTGTCGAACACGAGCGGGGCGGTATCAACGACGAGGCGATAGTCGACCTCGGAGTGGGCGGTCGTGATGATGACGATATCCTGCGTGTGCAGCGTCTCTTCGGTGAGGGGGAGGCTCTCCATCGCGGCCTCGTCGAGATTCGCTTGCGGTACGTGCGGATCGTGATAGGAGACCTCCGCCCCGCGCTTGCGCAATAGGGACGCGATCTTGAGCGCCGGGGATTCCCGCAGATCGGCGACGTCCTTCTTGTAAGCGATCCCGAGGAGGAGGACCCTTGCTCCGTTCAGCGGCTTTCCGCGTTCGTTCAGAAGCTCCATTGTCCGCTCGACGATGTGATGAGGCATTGCATCGTTGATCTGGCCGGCGAGCTCGATGAACCGGGTCGTGAAATCGTACTCCTTCGCCTTCCACGATAGATAGAACGGATCGAGCGGGATGCAGTGCCCACCGAGCCCAGGGCCGGGATAGAACGGCATGTAGCCGAACGGCTTCGTCTTCGCCGCCTCGATCACCTCCCAGATGTCGATCTTCATTCTCTCGCAGAGGAGGGCGAGTTCGTTGACGAGCGAAATGTTGACGATCCGGAAGACGTTCTCAAGGAGCTTCGCAAGCTCGGCGACGCCCGGGGAGGAGACGCGGAAGACCTGACACTCGAGGACCTGTTCGTACAACGAGGCAGCAAGATCGGTGCACTTCTCCGTCATGCCTCCGACAACCTTTGGCGTGTTTTTCACCTTGTAGCGCGGATTGCCGGGATCGATCCGCTCAGGGGAGAACGCGAGGAAGACGTCCTGCCCAATCTCGAAACCGCGCGATGCGATCCGCGGGGCGATCACCTCCTCGGTCGTCCCCGGATAGGTCGTGCTCTCAAGGATGATGAGCTGCCCTTTGTGAAGATGGGGGAGGGAATGATCGACGACGTACTCGATATAGGTCGTATTCGGCTGCTTGTTCCGATCGAGCGGCGTCGGGACGCAGATCGTCACGACATCACAGGATGCGATGTCGGAGAACCCCTCGGTCGCCCGGAGTCTCCCGGCGGCAACGACCGCTTTGAGGTCGGTTGCGCAGACGTCTGAGATGTAGCTCTCGCCGCGGTTCACCATCGAAACCCTCTGGGGGTTCCGCTCGATCCCGACGACACCGAACCCAGCCTTCGCCTTCTCCACCGCAAGGGGTAGGCCGACGTAACCGAGGCCGATGACGGCGATCCTCGCCTTGTGCTCTTCGATCAGCTCCCTGAGCCCCATTTTGACCTCCCGGGTCCCGTGACCGCTTAGAGTAGGAACCTGTAATCATACGCAAATGAGAAGCCGCTGTCCCAGGAGCCTCACCTTGCTCCCCTCACCCTAACCCTCTCCCAGAGGGAGAGGGAAGGGTTGCCAACGAGCACGATGCTACTTGCAAATGACGATCTCGGGCTCGAGCGCGATTCCAAACTTATTCTCGACCCGGCCTCTCATCAGCTCCATCAGCTCCAGGATCTCAGAGGCGTTCCGCTCGCCCTCGTTTATGATGAAATTCGCATGAAGCTCGGAGACATGAGCATCGCCGACGCGCAGCCCCTTGCAACCTGTCCGATCGAGAAGCTCGCCGGCCGGAGGGCCCTCCGGAGGGTTCTTGAAGACGCAGCCGGCGCTCGGGCCGGAAGGGAATTTCTCCATCCGTTCATCAAGCAAGCGACGGGCAAGGCCCATCGTCCGTGAGGGCTCGCTCTTTACGAGTTTGAAGGTTACTCGCGTTACGAGGAGAGGGAGATCTCCCTTCAAGATCGCGCTCTCCCTGTAGCCGAACTTAAGACCGGACGGAGCGAGCCGGATGAGACCGGAAGAGGACGCAGCCTCGATCTCAAGGAGGACACCTGCCGTATCACCCTCCCGCGTCCCGGCGTTCATGGCGACCGCGCCCCCCGCCGTACCCGGGATACCGCATCCCCACTCAAGCCCGGAGAGGCCGGCGCGACAGGTAAGCCAGGCAATCCGGGAGAGGGGCTCGCCGGCAGAGGCCGTGATCCGCGTCCCTGAGATCCTAATCCCGGTGAGGGAGCGCGTATCGATCACAAGGCCGTCGTACCCTGAGTCGGGGAAGATCACGTTCGTCCCGGCACCGAGGACGAAGTTAGGAAGGCCCTCCTTATCCGCCCAGGAGAGTAGAGAGATTGTCTCATCGGCAGAACGGGGGGTAGCGAAATGACGCGCCTTACCGCCGACGCGAAGCGAGGTCAGCCGGTGGAGGGGAACGCCCTTCCGAAGGGGTTCATTATCCGATTGGCTAGGACCCATAGTGGCGCTGATACCGCTTTTCGATGAGTTTATCCGTCCTCTGTGCTGCGGCGGACGCAGCAAGCTCGTCAGGCATCGTAACCGAGACGATGCGTTCGTCCGCCTGGACAAAGGTGTGCCAGAGCGAGGAGTATGCGAGGATCTCTCCGCCACAACCGCCGAGAACGGGAGAAAGGATCCTCGGCAGAAACAAAACGAGTTTCACTGTCCTTCACCTCCGGAGTGAAGCAGGACTAAGTGTACGCTCAACCTTTTCGCACCGAGAAGGGTTTCGTAGAATCGGGTAGAGGGATATCACAATCTCTGAACCTGTCAACGGGCAGGGAAATAGAAGCTTCGGATCTTTTCTGATTCTAATGGCCGATCACTGAAGGCTATCACCTCAAGATCGATCCTTCTATCCCTTGCGGAACACGTCAGCGCTACGGTTACCGGTGATCAGATTGCCTTCTAATACGACGCTGTTGATGTTGCTCCCAATATGGATACCTTGATCATTTTCCGTGATCTTACATCCGGTGATGACAAGAAGATCTACCGACTGTGCCTCAATCCCGAAGCTCTTGTTATCCCTCACTATACAGTTTTCTATCCGCATCTCGCTGATCCTCCCCCGTGGACCGATTACGTGGATCCCCATCCAATCATTTCCTTCGATGCGACAGTCGCGGATCGTGATCGTATCGACCAGCTCACGGTTAATCTCGATTCCATGCCCGCTAGAGGAGTCCTTGCGCGGGCCGGTAACAGCGATGTGAGCGAGGGTCACTCCGTCGGCATCGATTTCCACAGTCCCCCAGATATCAGCCATTTCATCAGTACCTGCCTCAGTTGTTACCGTTATCTGCGGGGCAAGGATCCATACATCCGCTTTGTACTGACCAGGAGCGAGCACAATCACGTCACCGGGATGAGCCTCGATGCGCGTATCGAACCACTCCGTATTCCTCACGCCGTTTGCTCCTTGCCACACGGCAACCTCGAGTGGCACCTTTTCGTTATCAACGATCTTATAAAACGACTCGGCGATGAGCACCGTGCCGGTAAAGGGTGCATCGGCGGGGATGCGAATCTCGGCCCCGAGAACGAGAAGACCGAAAACGGACGCAACGACAATCGTAGCAAGAAGATTCTTCATCTATGGCTCCTCCTCGAAGATTAACATAGCACGAACGGTAGCCAGACGCAACCAAAAAAACCTTCATTCTCCTTCTAGGTCGTTAGGTTAAATCCGACCTTCAGGATCAGCTCATCGCTATCCTTCGCCGGTTCATTCCGATCGACCACGTCCTTCCACTCCAGGGAGAACGAAATCTCCATGTCATCAGCGATGTTACCATACCATGAGAGCTCAACGTGGCGCGTTTCCTTGACCAGCTCCTCATCTGATGAAAGGGCTGCCACCACCCACTTCGTCTGATGGCTTAGCTGAAGTTGAAAGGTCCCTTCCGTCCCCTCCCACCCCATGCCTAGGCTGATCGCCGTCTCCCGATAGGTGGGCTTTCCGGCATCATTCGGATGAGCGGTCACCTTATCCACAAACTCCGCCGAAACACTCGTCTCAGAAAACTCGGAATCGAACTGTAGCCTAATCCTCTGCACCGATTGATCCTTCTCGCTAGCGCGGGGATATCTTGTTGTCTGATGGAGGATCGTAAGCGCGATATCACCGTACGCAAGGGTGGTGTCAACCTCCCCTTCCCATTCCGTTAAAGAACGATCCTTCGCCGAGGCGTTCGGGTAGACCAACCCTTCCCGCTTGAAACGCCACCCGATCATGTACGCCGGTTTATCCATGGTATAGCTCACCTCGCGGGTAGACGTGTGATGATCGAGAAGGCTGTCTGCCGGGTAGCTCTTCCCTTCCCACTCAAGGGCGATTGCCAAATCTCCGTTGTGAAATGGGAAGGCGATCGAGAATGGAATATCGATGTTGCAAGTCCGTTTGCGCGGGAGGATCGAGAGTGCTCTGTCCACCAGGACCTGGGCCACGTCTGGGGCGATGTCACGGTCCCACTCGGCATCGCGGACATCGTCGATGAAGTCCCGCAGATAATCGACGGCCCCTCTCCGGTCTCCGACCGCCAGAGCCCCCAGTGCTCCTTCCTGGCCAAGCTCCCCCAGAAGCTCATCCTCTAAGGTTGCGGGTAGACACGCTCCCCTCACGTACTCCATAAGAGAAGCGATATCGACCGCTGCCTGAGAGGCACGCCCAGGCTCGATCTCATCATCGATGGCGTTCGGATAGTACTCCCTGTCGAAGGAAACAGAAAGATCAGTCTCCCACGAACCACACTCCCAGAAGAGGGCAAAATCCAGATCGCGAGCGGCCCTATCGTCATCATTCCTCAACCGATCAATGTAGTTACGCTGCTTTTGCTGATAGTTCATGGAGATACCCCAATCCTCACCTGCATAACCTAGCCCAAGCTTCAGCTCGCCCCTCTCTACATCCTTCCTCGGGGCGCGGTAATCGGAAGTGGCCCACCCCAGTGCGCAATTGAGATCGACGCCGCCTATCATCGTCGAGAGATCAAGATCACACGCCTGCGTGGTCCCAGCCTCCCCCACCTTTTGCAGCAACAGGTCCGCCTTGTACCTGATCCGCTCCGCTTCCTCCGCCTTGACCATCTCCCCCCAGTACTCTTCTACCAAGGATAGGAGTTCCTCAAGATCGCTGGCGTAAGCGGGGCGTTCCCCGTCAGCCTGGTCGAGAACCGCTTGCCACAGAAGGGAGGATAACCTTCCTTTCACCTCGTCTGCCGCGTACAGCTCCACCTTGTTCGCGATGTAATGGAGGTAGTCGTAGCGCTGTTCGAGCGAGCGGGCAAGGATGAGAAGCCGCGCGGAACTTATCGGATCAAGGGCTGAGCTTTCCTCAATGAGGTCGATGAACCGATCATCGAGCGCGTCCTCGATGGTTCCTAACCGCTCAGTTAGAAGATCGATCGGGATCGTATGACCGGCGGCCCTAATCGTGTCAAGAGCGGCCTGTCCCTGATCGAGCTGGGCGTTGAGCTGTTCCCTAAGGGCGCTTTCCGGAAGCCCGTTGACCTCCGCTCGAAGTTCCGTCAATGTCGCGAGCCTTGCACCGGCTGAAGAGGCGGTCAATCTGCAACCGATATCGATGCTCGCGCCTGAGTCAGATAGCAAGGATTTCACGTCCATTTCGCCCTGCGCCCACCCTTCCACCGGCCCGATAAGGTCGGAGGTGATGCTGACCTGAACTCTTTGCTCAAGAGCGGTCGTCTGCGGGATGCAGCCGCAATGGAATACACCTATTGCAATGAAAATCAGCGCGATCCACTTCATTTGACTACTTCTAAGGGATACTACAGTATTAATATACCATTCTCATGAGCGATCAACAAGTCCCTCTCCCCGTGAAGTCGGTTCGTAAATCAAGGATAATCGTTAGTCGCAGGGGGCGAACGCCGTCTCCTTCATCGTGGGGAAGATGTGCTATACTGGAGACATGTCTCCGGAGGTGAATTTCATGATAAGATGCGTTTCGGCTGTGATCGTGGTCAGCCTATTACTTGCGGTTCCGGTCCTTTCTGAGGAGCTACCCCAGATCTTGCAACCGCACCCAACGGCCTACACCCCTTCCGAGCTCTCATCCTTGATGCAAGCAATCGAAAATCTGCAGGAAACGTTGGACGACTACACGCTCGGCTCTAGAAAGGCCTTCACTCCCGATGGATGGCAGAGTCAGGATTTTGCCGCGTACACCGCTGGAACCTTGGCTGAGATGGGCTACGAGACGAAGATCGTAAGCGCTCCTGGCTGGCCGGAGGGGGTGCATACTTGGGTGATCGTCGGAATCCCGCTAAACGGGAAGACGGCGTGGATCCCAGTGGAAGCGTCACCTGAGATAGACCATACCCAGCAGACGCTAGGCAAGGTTCCAGTAATAACCGATCCTGCCGGCGGGAAAGGATTCGATCCGCGCTACGTCAGCTTCACCGACATAGTCGACCTCCCGCCGAACCTCCCCCCTGTGGCGAGGATCCGCCTTCCAAATATGAAAGTAGCGATAGTGGGGGGGATGATCCGCGTCTTTTCCCTTGAATCTTACGATCCTGACGGTGAGATCGTCCTTTATCAATGGAACTTCGGAGACGGAGAGACCGCTGTGACGACATCATGGAGCGCTTCGCACAGATTTAAGACCAAAGGAGAGTATACCCTCGCCGTAACGGTCATCGATAACCGCGGTTCCCGGGCAACTGCAAGTACTGTCTTAACCGTCATTGACGAAGGAAGTGAGACAAAGGGCTCCTCGGGGTGCGGCTGCGGTGGTTAACTAAGGCGCCATTGACCAAAGGACTCCCCCGAGGAGAAGTGGCCCGGTCGCGTGGCCCTCACAGACCTTCCGGGGGTGTGTAAAAAAGAAACTCCCGTGCTTGTTGTTTCTTTGGGTTCCTCCCTGATCCTGTCTTCAGGGCGAGGGCGCGGGGCCAATCCCTTCTCCTGCCCGACGTGATTCGTCACGGGCGGGGCGTTCGGCTCCTTTCTCTAGTGTGTCAAGCTTCATAATGCTGTTCAGGTGGGGACAGAAGAGGGGAGAAAAAGGAGGGTCACCGAGGCAAGATCACCAGGTAATGATCTAGGAACCTGGGAGGGCTGCCGATGACCCTCGAAGACAGCGTACACGTTTTTCGGCTCCGTGTCCTGCAGCGAGCCGAGGAGTTGGGGAACGTCAGTGCCGCGTGCCGTGAGGCAGGGATCTCGCGAACGCTGTTCTACCGCTGGAAGAAGCGATTCACGTTGTACGGGATCGATGGGCTACACCCGCGTAGAACCGAGGCCCGTCCGGGGATGTCCTCAGCTGGACTCGATCAAGGAACGCAGGATTATCGCCATGGCGCTGGCATATCCTACCTGGGGTCCCCAGCGACTAAGTATACAGTTGGCGATGGAGGGACTTGTCATTTCGCCGACTACTGTCTGGAGGGCGCTCCGCCGTCTCGGACTGGGGACGCGTATTCAGCGCCTGCTTGTCCTGGAAGTGCACAGCGCAGAGCATGCTGGCCTTCTCACCGAGCGGATGCGGCGGAACCTGTCACGACGCAAGGTCCGTCATACACAGGCAGAGGAACCGGGGGAGCTTGTCTGTATCGACACGTTCTACATCGGCAACCTCAAGGGTGTAGGCAAGCTGTGGCAGCTGACAGCCTGCGATGCCGCCAGCTCGTACGCCATGGTAAAGGTTGTATCAACGAACAACGCCCAAAGAAGCAGCTCTGTTCCTCAAGGAGGTCGTTGCTGTGGAGGTTGCACGGGCTGGGTGGAAGCTGCGCCGGGTGCTGACGGATGGAGGTAGTGAATTCAAAGGGGACTTCGACAACACCTGTAAGGAGCTCAACGTTCGCCACACCCGAACGAAGCCACGACATGCGTGGACCAACGGGTTCGTCGAACGGCTGCAGGGAATGATCCTGCACGAGCACTGGCGCATTGTCTTTCGGCGACGCTACTTCCGCCAGCACCAGCAAGCATCACTCGTTTCGTTCCTTGGGTTCTACAACTTCCACAGACCGCATCAAGGCTATCGTACCAAGGGACAGTCTCCCTCCGAGATCTTCTGGGGAGCTGTCCATGAACATCACTCCAAGGAGGCATGAAGTGTCAACACCATTCCGGAATTGGACAGGCCAAAGGGGCCATGTCACATCTCCGCCCTCACCGGATTTTGAGGAGGACATGCCGCGCCTCGTACTCATTACAATAGCCATCCCAGCGCCCGACCGCAGCGAGAGGGGAAGAGAAAAAAGGCCCCGCGGGATCACCCGCGGGGCCACAAACTCCTTACTCCAATTAATGACTACCAGGTAAACCCAAAGTCAAAGTGGAGTTCCTCAAAGCCAAGATACGAGATTATCGCCCCGAAACTGATGGTCGTGTTCGAGCCGATACCGAGCTCGATCCCGCCGTACGTGCCGAGCCAGCCGAAGATCCCGTACTCGCCGGGATCGCCGCCAGCGACGAAGAAGTTGTAGATGTCGACGTTGTACGCGCCACCACAGCAGCTATCCCCGTCGATCGACAGACCGAAGAACTCGTTCGGGTAGATATACTCCTCAGCCACTTCATCGTATAGTCTGAACGCAGAGCAGGTGTACCGGGTGATGTCGCCGGTGTAGGAGAAATACCACGAGTACTCCATGCTATCGCACATGGTGTAGGTATTTATCCAGCCGGACTCGCGCTCCCACCTGTTATCGAAGATCTCCCCGGCCTTGAACGTGACGCCGTTGTAGTTGTAGTTAAGCATCAGCGCGTTCAGCTCGATACCGTCGAACAGATAGGCCCCGCCGGCGGTTACATCCTGAACGAGCTCGAGGTACGGCGTGACGCAGACCGCATCGCCGAACGTGAGATCGAAGTCGGCGCAGATCGACTTGCTCCCGGTCTGGAACTCGATCGACATCGAATCGATGTTGATCCAGCCTATACCGAGATCGACGTTCTCGAACAGGAACGTAAGGCTGCTGAACCCCACGTCGCAACTGAAGCTGAGAAACGCCGTGACGTCAAGGCAAGTGAACGGCCACGAAACGAAGATATCCGCGCCCGTGAATCCCTGGGTGCAGGTATACTCCCCGATGAACAGGCCTGCGTTTGTGTAGTAGTACCTGCTGGGGCCGGTGCAGGGCGTCCATCCATCGGAGGGACCGTACGCACCCATCACGCCATAGAGCTTCGCGAAGTAAAGGCCTCCCCCAGCACCGAAGTCGACCTCCACGCCGAACGTCGCCGGGCCGGCCTCGCCGATCCCGCCAAACGCCCAGCCGACACCGACATCGCCACCATCTTGAGCGATGCTGAACAGACCGTAGAGGTCCATACCGCCGAGCGAGATCTCAGCGACATTCTCCCAGGTTACAAACGTCGAGGCGGTCGGATCGAACTCGAGGAAACTCGAGAAGCTAAACGCACCGATCGCCCCTCCTGCATCGAACCAGAGATAGCTGATTCCATCGAGGTCGAAGACGACGTTGGAACCGAAGGTCCAACCCCCGATGGTGTAGTCGAGCATCACGAGCGAGTACAGGGAGTCTAGCGTCACCGCCCCCGCCCCATCCCAGCTCAACCATAGATCCGTGTTCCAGCTTCCGGAAAAGCTGCCGGCACCAAACGCCGCAACTCCCAGACTGAGAATTAGAAGGCTTAGTACGAGAGCCTTTTTCATTTACTAACCTCCTTACGCATTTTACGCA
>CAZGRE010000041.1:0-4443 GCA_964528085.1 uncultured Thermotogae bacterium
ACACTGATCCGACCGGATTAAGGCGGGTCGATGCCTGAGTTTGCGGTAGAGATGAAGGGGATCGTCAAGCGATTCCCCGGGGTCGTCGCCAACGACGGGATCGACTTCGCCTTAAAGCACGGAGAGATACACGGTCTTCTCGGCGAGAACGGCGCCGGGAAGACCGTGCTCATGAGTACCCTGTACGGCCTCTACCGGCCGGACGCAGGCGAAATACTGATCGACGGGAAAACCCAATCGAACTACGGCCCAGCGACGGCGATCAAGCTGGGAATCGGGATGGTCCATCAGCACTTCATGCTCGTCCCCCGCCTGAGCGTCGCCGAGAACATCATGCTCGGCCAGGAGCCGATCCGCTCAGGCCTATTCATCGACCGGGCCGCCGCTGTCGGAAGGATCGAGGATTTCTCGAACCAGTACGGACTTCCGGTCGACCCGACCGCCCGCGTCGAACAGCTCCCGGTCGGGGAGCAGCAGCGCGTCGAGATCATAAAGGCCCTGTACCGCGGGGCGGATACCCTGATCCTCGACGAGCCGACCGCCGTCCTCACCGAGCAGGAGGTCGAGCATCTCCAGGCGGCCCTCCGAAAGCTGAAGGAAGAGGGGAAGTCGACCGTCCTGATCACGCACAAGCTCCGCGAGGCGATTGAGATATGCGATAGGATAACGGTCCTCCGTAAGGGGAGGGTGATCGGAACGGTCGACGCCGCTGAGACGACCGAACGGGAGCTCGCCGAGATGATGGTCGGCCGGGACGTCGTGTTCACCGTCCGGCGGACCGAGGCGAAGGGGACCCCGGAGCCGGTCCTCACGGTGGAGGAGATCGAGGCGGAGGACGACCGCGGGCTTCTCTCCCTCAAGGGTGTCTCGTTTGAGCTGCGAAAGAACGAGATCCTCGGGATCGCCGGTGTGCAGGGGAACGGCCAGGCCGAGCTCGCCGAGGTCCTGACCGGCCTACGACCGGTTAAGAAGGGGTCGGTCACCCTCGACGGTCTCGACCTGACCGGAAAGACGGCGCGCGATTTCATCGACGTCGGTATCGCCCACATCCCGGCCGACAGGCAGCTCCGCGGGCTGGTGATGGACTTCACCATCCGGGAGAACACGATCCTCGGCCGGCAGAGGGTTAAGGAATTCGCCCCGACCCGGTTCTGGCAGGATCAGCGGGCGATCACCCGCTACACGGAGCGGATCGTCCACGAGTTCGGGGTGAAGACCCCATCGGTCCTCGTCCTGGCACGGAACCTCTCCGGCGGGAACCAGCAGCGGCTGATCGTCGGGCGGGAGTTCTCGAAGGAGCCGCGCGTGATCATCGCCGCCCAGCCGACGCGGGGGCTCGACGTCGGGGGGATGGAGTACGTCCGCGAGCAGCTCCTCGCGATGCGCGACCGGGGCGCGGCCGTCCTCCTCATCTCGATGGACCTCGACGAGGTGATGATGCTAAGCGACCGGATCGCGGTGATCTACGACGGGACAATCGTAGCGATAAAGGACCCGGAGGAGACCGACCGCCGCGAGCTCGGGGAGCTGATGCTGAGCGGATCCAGAGCGGAGATGGAGGAAAGTTGAAACGGACGGCGCCCTTCCTTAAGTGGGAGAGCCTCTCCCGCGAGCTTGGGATCACCGCCCTTTCGATCATCCTCGCGTTCGGGATCAGCGCGTTCATCGTCTGGGCTGCTGGGTTCTCGGTGAGCGCCGTGTTCATCAACCTGTGGAAGGGCGCGTTCGGGGGGAAGCTCGCCCTCGGCTCAACCTTGACCAAGTCGACCCCGATCATCCTCACGTCGCTGTCGTTCCTGTTCGCATTCCGGGCCGGGCTGTTCAACATCGGGGCGGAGGGACAGCTGTACATCGGGGCGATCGTGGGGGCGGTGGTCGGCGCGTACCTCCGTCTACCGATCGGCCTTCATGTTTTCGCATGTATTCTCGCCGGAGGCCTCGCCGGCGCGTTCTGGGGGTGGATCCCTGGGTACCTGAAGGCGAAGCGGGGGGTGAACGAGTTCGTCTCCACGATGATGCTCTCCTACGTAGCGATCGGTTTCACCGACTACCTGGTCGCTCCGCGCGGCCCCCTCCACGACGCCAAGTACTGGGCGAACCAGACGATCAGGATCGCGCCCACCGCCGCCCTCCCACGGATCATGAAGCCGACCCAGGTGTCGATGGCACTGATCATCGCCGTCTTCTTCGCCTTCGTCGTATGGTATTACCTCTTCCGCACCCCGGCCGGGTACGAACTTCGCAGCGTCGGGCTGAGCCCGCCGGCGGCGGAGTACGGGGGGGTCAGGATCGAGCGTAAATTGATCCTCGCGCTCAGCATCGCCGGGCTCCTCGCCGGGATCGCCGGGGCAGGTGAAGTCCTCGGAACCCATTTTAGGTTCATCGGCCGGTTCTCCCCCGGCTACGGATGGGACGGGATCGCGGGAGGGCTGATCGCAAGAGCCCATCCGATCGGGGCGATATTCGCCGCCCTTCTGATGGGGGCTCTTAGGGCAGGGGGGATGCAGGTGCAGCGCTCCGGAGCAGCTCCGGGTGACATCGCCGCTGTGATCCAGGGGCTCGTCATCTTCTTCATCATCGCCCCGACCTTGATCCGGATGCTGATACGGTGGAGGAAGGGATGAACACGCTCGGGGATATCTTCACGATCCAGCTGGTCCTCGCCTCCCTCAGGCTGGCGAGCCCGATCGCCCTCGTCGCCCTCGGGGAGACGTTCTCCGAGCGGGCCGGGATCATCAACGTGGGGGTCGAGGGGACGGCCGTCCTCGGCGCGCTCGTCACCGCGCTGGTCTCCTACTTCACCGGGAACGCCTGGATCGGGCTGATCGCGGCGATGATCGCCGGAGGGCTCGCCGGGGCGCTTCACGCCGTCTGGTGTATCCGGTTCCGGGCGAACCACGTCGTCTCCGGGATCGGGATAAACATCCTCGTCGCCGGACTCGCCCTGTTCATCACAAGCTCGGTATGGGGATGGCGCGGGACCTCCGCCTCGGCCCCGACCATCAGCACGTGGTACATCACGACGGCCGCGTTCCTGATCATCTTCGCCTCCCAGGTCTTCATGTTCCGGACCAAGTGGGGGCTGCGCCTCCGCGTCGTCGGGGAGAAACCGGAGGCAGCGGACACCGCCGGGATCAACGTCCATCGGACCCGCTACGTCTACACGATCCTGAACGGGATCCTGTGCGGCCTGGCCGGTGCGTTCTTCTTCAACAGCGTCGGGAGATTCACCTCCGGGATGGTCGGGGGGCGCGGGTTCATCGGGATCGCGGCGATGGTGATCGGAAATTACAGCCCGATCGGCGGACTCGGGGCGGCGCTTCTGTTCGGGTTCATCGACGCCCTGCAGATGCGCCTGCAGAGTTACATCCCGAGCCAGTTCTCGATCATGCTCCCTTACCTGATAACCGTGATCGCGCTCGCCTTCTTCATCAAGCGGGCGAACGTCCCCGCCGCGCTCGGAAAGCACTACGTAAAGCAATGATGAAAGACAAGGCTCTTCCCAGCTTCGAGGATCTCTTCGCCCCTCTCGTCTACCGGGACGGGGGGATCGATATGCTCGATCAGACGGTCCTTCCGGAAAGGACGGTCGTCCTCCGGCTGACTGACGTCGCCGGGGTAGCGGAGGCGATCAGGACGATGCGGGTCCGCGGCGCCCCAGCGATCGGGATCGCGGCCGCCTACGGGATCGTCCTCGCGGTGGAGAAGGGCGAGGATCCAGAGAAGGCAGCCGAGACGCTCCGAGGGACGCGCCCGACGGCGGTCAACCTGACATGGGCGATCGAGCGGATGCTGAGAACGTTCGAACGACACAAGAACGAGTCCGTAGCCGATATCCGCGCGGCGATGCTCGCAGAGGCCCGCAGAATCCACTCAGAGGACATCGCGGCGAACAGGACGATCGGACAGTACGGAGCAGAGCTCCTGCCCGCCGGAGCGCGGGTGATAACGATCTGCAACACCGGCGCACTTGCGACCGGTGGGTACGGAACAGCGTACGGGGTCCTTCGCGCAGCGCACGAAGGTGGAAAGCTCAGGATGGTCTACCCATGCGAGACGCGGCCGCGGCTGCAGGGAGCGCGCCTCACGGCGTGGGAGCTGATCCGGGATCGGATCCCGTTTAAGCTGATCGTCGACGGGGCGGCCGGGGCGCTGATGGCAAAAAGGGGGATCGACGTCGTCCTCGCCGGAGCCGATCGGATCGCGGCAAACGGTGACTCGGCCAACAAGATCGGGACCTATCAGCTCGCCGTCCTCGCCCGCCATCATGAGATCCCGTTTTACATCGTCGCTCCCACCTCGACGATCGATCCTGCCACCCCGGATGGAGCGAGGATCGAGATCGAGGAGCGGAGCGAAGAAGAGGTGATCTCTCCGTACGGGTGCCGGTTTGCACCGGATGGGGCGGCGGCCTGGAACCCGGCGTTCGATGTCACCCCGGCC
>CAZGRE010000041.1:4543-12044 GCA_964528085.1 uncultured Thermotogae bacterium
TGGAGGATGCACGCCGAGATCTACAAGAGAAGGGAGGACGTAACCGCGATCGTCCACACCCATTCCCTCTATGCCACCGCGGCAGCGATCTCGCTTCACTTTCTTCCGATCGTCCACGACGAGGGGAGGATCCTGTTCGGAGATGAGATCCCCGTCTCCAAACACTTCCCCCCCGGAACGTGGGACCTGGCACGGGCGGTCGCCGCCGCTCTCGACAATCGCAGCGCCGTCCTCATCGCCTGCCACGGCGCGGTAGCGGTCGGAAAGACCCCGGAGGAGGCGCTCATGCGCGCGGAGAAGGTAGAGGAGATGGCGCAGCTCTTCTGGCTGAGCCGGTTCTTGAAGGAGGAGCATGAAAAGCGACGCTGAACGCGGCTTCGAAAAGATAGACTGGGCGCGGGCGCACATGCCGATAAACGCGAGGATAGAAGAGAGGTTCGAGCGGGAGAGACCCCTCTCCGGCCAGCGGATCGGGGCGGCGCTCCACCTCGAGGCGAAGACGGCGAACCTGATCCTCACCCTCCGCTCAGGCGGGGCAGAGATGTACCTGATCGGGAGCAACCCGCTCTCCACCCAGGACGAGATCGTCGCCGCCCTGTCAGAGGAGGAGGGAATAACGGTTTCGGCCAGGCACGGGGAGAGCGAAGAGGGACACGCGCAAAGCATCGACCGGCTGATCGACTGGTCCCCGACGTTGATCGTGGAGGACGGGGGCGAGGTGATCGATAGGGTGGTTGAGCGCGGGATCGATGAGTCGCCTCAGTTGATCGGGGTATGCGAGGAGACGACAACCGGAGTGGAGCACCTCCGGGAACTCGAACGGGAAGGGAGGCTCCCGATCCCGGCGATCGCGGTCAACGACGCGCGGATGAAGTACCTCCTCGACAACCGCTACGGGACCGGCCAATCGACGTGGGATGCGATCATGCGCTCGACCAACCTCCTCGTGGCAGGGAAGACCGTCCTCATCGTCGGGTACGGTTGGGTCGGAAAGGGACTCGCACTCCGCGCCTGCGGTCTCGGAGCCCGCGTCATCGTGGCCGAGCTCGATCCGGTGAAATCGGTCGAAGCGCTGATGGAAGGGCACGAGGTGGGATCGCTGGAAGAGGGGATCGCACGGGCGGACATCGTCCTCACCGCAACGGGGAGGCCGCACGTCGTCGGAGAGGAGGAATTGAAGCTGGCCAAGGACGGAGCCATTCTCGCCAACGCCGGTCACTTCGGCTACGAGATCGACAAGGAGGCGCTCGACAAGACGGCGCTCGACAACGAGGAGGTCCGGCCGGGGGTCCGCTCCTATCGGTTCGCCGACGGCCGGAGGGTCTACCTCCTCGGCGAGGGGGAGCTCGTCAACCTGAGCGTCGCCGACGGGCATCCGGCTGAGATCATGGACATCTCGTTCGCCCTCCAGGCCCTCAGCCTCGAACACCTGGCGAAGAACGGAAAGGAGATCCCCGCAGCGGTTCACCGCGTCCCCGAAGGGATCGAACGGGATATAGCCCGGATGGTCCTTTCCTCCTCACACGCCGCTGAGAGCCGGATTGACTAGCCGCCCGCAACGGCATATGATGTAACGAGGATCACATCGGGAGCGGCTTATGCGAGGTGGCTCGATAGGCGGCTTCCGGAGGTTTCTGCTCCAACAGGAGGTGCAGTATGCGAAGAGCTTTGGGACTGGCCTTGATCGCGCTTCTGGCGCTCGGGGTCATCGGTTCAGCACAGGTGGGGACGATCGACCACCCGATTAAGATGGTCCTTGTCCCGTCGACCCAGGGAGAGGCGATCCTGGAGGTCGGGCAGAAGATCGCCGCGGCGCTACACGACCTGACCGGTTATTACATCGACGCCATCCTCCAGCCCGACTACGCGGCGATGGTCGAGACGTTCGCTGCTTCGGACGGGGACGTATTCGGCTTCCCGGCCACCATGCAGTACCTCTCGATCTACAACCGGACGAACGGTAACGTCGACGTTCGGCTGGCGTCGGTCCGCTACGGGGCGACGACCTACTACGCCGGTCTCTATGCGCGCCGGGGCAGCGGGATAACGAGCATTCTCGACTGTCACGGAAAGAAGTGGCTCGCTACCGATGAGCTCTCCACCTCGGGGAACGTCATCCCGCAGATGGTCTTCGACACGTGGGGGATCAAGCCCTCCGAGAAGATCTACACCGGGAGCCACGGGGCTGCGATCACCGCGCTCGTGAACGGCGAGGGTGACTTCGCTACTTGTTACTTCTCCCCGCCGCAGCCGCCCGACGGTTGGACCGGGGACAGCTGGAAGCTCGGCGACGACCTCGAGCGCTGGCTGTGGGACCCGTACAACAACGACGTCTACCCGGCCACCATCCGCGGAAAGCTGAAGGACGTCCGTCACTCGATCGACAAGATCTACGGCGTCGAGACGATGATCCGCGACTTCACGGTTGTCTCGCTGATCGGTGGAGCGATCCCGAACGACTGCGTCTGCTTCGGGCCGAACTTCCCGAAGGATGTCGAGGACGCCCTTGTCGAGGCGATCAAGACCCACATCTCTACCCCTGAGGGTAAGGCGCTGTGGAACGACGAGCGGTTCTACGAGTGGACGGCCGTGCAGGAGATCGACGATTCCTTCTACGACGGGCTCCGTGCGGCCCTGGGAATGCCGATCCCCGAGCGATAGAGAGGATCTGAATTAAACAGACCGAAAGCGCGGGAGGTGAACCTCCCGCGCTTTCATAAACCCGAGGGAGCATGCAATGGAACCCCTCTTAGTCGTTGAGCATCTGACCAAGATCTACCAGCGCGGTGAGGTCCTCGCCCTAGATGATGTCAGCTTTACCGTAAATCGCGGTGAGTTCCTTGTCCTGATCGGCCTCTCCGGCTCGGGGAAATCGACGCTTCTTCGCTGTATAAACCGGCTCGTTGAGCCGACGAGCGGGAGGATCATCTTCGATGGGATCGATGTGACGAAGGCGTCCCCGCGGGAGCTCCGCCTCCTCCGCCGCCGGATGGCGATGATCTTCCAAAACTTCAACCTTGTTAAGCGATCGCTCGTGATCACGAACGTCCTCGCCGGGCGCCTCGGATACGCAAATCCATGGCTCTCTGCCGTTCAGAAGTTCTCCCGCTCCGACATCGAGATGGCGATGGCGGACCTCGAGCGGGTGGGGATCCCCGAGCAGGCGTACAAGCGTGCTGACGAGCTCTCCGGCGGACAGCAGCAGCGGGTGGGGATCGCCCGCGCCCTGATGCAGCAGCCGGACCTTTTGATGGCCGACGAGCCGGTCTCGGCCCTTGATCCGGCGACGTCGAATTCGGTGATGCAATACATCGAACAGATGAACAGAGAGGACGGGGTGACGGTGATAACGAGCCTACATTTCCTCTCCCTCGCCCGTAGATACGGGACGCGGATCCTCGCCCTCAAGGACGGGAAGATCGTATTCGAAGGGCTTCCATCCGAAATCGATGAGGTCAAGTTTAAGGAGATCTATGGCGAAGATGCCGAAGAAGTCGAGATCCGTTAAGGATCCGCTCTACAGCCCGCGCCGGATCCGGCTGCGCATCCTCGCCCTCCTCGTCGATTGGATGAGCTGGGGGTACATTGCCTATTGTGTGATGTATCTCCTTAACAACTACTGGTATCATCGTTACGTCAACTACTACGGAACCCTCACCCTCCCCGATACGTGGGGTTGGCTGGTCGTCATCCTCGCCACCCTCGAGCTCGCCGCGATAAGCCACGCCTTCGGACACTCGATCGGTATCTCCCTGTTCGGGCTCCGTCTCCTCGACGTGGAGTACCGTCCACCGACCTTCAAACAGAGATTGACCCGGTTTCTGTGGTGGCAACTCCTCCCGGTGGGAACGATCGTCGGGTTCGTACTGAAGAGGCAGCCCGGCCTCTTCCACGATACCTATTCAAAGACGAGGATGTATCTGATAGCCGACGTGAAGGACTTCATCCCGGCGACGAAACCGCGGAAGTGGTACCTAACCCACCGAGGAATAATGATCCTCACCCTAATCGTCGCCACGTTCTGGGTCGGCTGGCTCGTCACCGAGATCGACCTCGGCGCGTTCTTCGGGAGGATGAACCGATCGGCCTACATCTGGAAGGACCTCGTCACCCCATCGTTTAAGCACTTCATCGTCCCGGAGACGCGGATGACGGTGATAAACGCTCAGCCGATCGAACTGACGATCCTCGGCGGGATCATCGAGTCGGTGTTTATGGCGCTGCTTGCAACGGTGATCGGGGCGTTCTTCGCCTTCCCATTGAGCTTCCTCGGCGCCCGGAACATCATGGGGTTCAGCCCACTCGGATGGACGATCTACGGGGTGACCCGCGGATTCTTCAACGTATTCCGTTCTATCGAGTCGATCCTATGGGCGATCATATTCGCAATCTGGGTCGGACACGGCCCGTTCGCCGGGGCGTTGGCGCTCACCATTCACACCATCGCAGCCTTAGGTAAGCTCTACTCCGAACAGGTGGAGGGGATCGATCCCGGCCCGCTCGAGGCGATCGCCGCGACCGGAGCCCGGCGCTGGCAGGTCATCCGGTTCGGCGTCATCCCACAGATCATCCCGTCCTATCTCGCATTCTCCCTCTACCGCTGGGATATCAATGTCAGGATGTCGACGATCATCGCCATCGTCGGTGGAGGAGGGATAGGAAGGTTCCTATTCTTCTACAAGAACAGCGTCGGGGTCATCCCCGATTCGTGGAATCAGGTGGGGGCGGTCGTGATCACGATCGTCGCTGTGGTCTGGTCTCTCGATTATATAAGCGGCCGCGTCCGGGAGAAGATCACTTAGACGATGGACGAGAAATACTACGCAGGGTTCATGACGGCTAGGCCCGACTGGATGAAGGGGATCAAGTTCATCCGGCGGCGGATCCTCGCCTTTCTGACCGATTTCCTGTTCCTCGTCTACACATGGACGATCGCCTCGTTCATCGTCAACATGCTCGCCTATCAGACGAAATCGTTCGTCATCCTCCCATGGTGGATCATGCTGGTCGCCGCAGTGGAGATAGCAGGGATATGGGAATCATTCGGGATATCGGTAGGGATGAGGCTCCTCGGACTACAGGTAAGCTCAAGGAGCGAGGGACTCCCTATCCGGCTGGGGAGGAGGCTTCTTCGGTTCCTCCTCTGGAATATCTCCGCTATTCCCATCTACGGCCTGATATTCGCTACCGATCAAGGTAAGCGCGCCCTTCACGATCGTTTGAGCGGCCTTTCGATCGTCAAGGCCGAGCCGGGCCGGCGGACGACGAAGCGCCGCTACACCGAGAGCTGGGCCCTTGCCATGGGAGGGATCCTCCTTTCCACGATCGTCGCCGCCGCGCTGTTCACCAAGGTCGACATGCACGCCGTCTTCACCGGTGCGCCGAAGACCGGCCGGATCTGGGCCGCCCTTCTGACGCCGGATTGGTCGGTCTTCCTGAAGGGGTTCCGATATCTTGTCACAACGATATACACCGCCTGCCTGGCGACGGCGTTCGCCGTCGTCTTCGCCGCCCCGTTAAGCTTCCTCGCCGCCAGGAACCTGACGCACGGGATCATCGGCCGGATCGTTTACATGATCGTCCGAGCTACGATGAGCATCATCCGCTCGATCGAGCCGATAATCTGGGGGATCATCTTCATCGTCTGGGTGAGGGTCGGGGCGTTCCCGGGCGTCCTCGCCCTGTTCGTCCACTCGGTAGCCGACCTGACGAAGCTCTACTCGGAGAGGCTGGAGTCGATCGACCCCGGGCCGGTGGAAGCGATCAGGGCGACGGGAGCGCGGAAAGCGCATGTCATCCTGTACGGAATCGTCCCCCAGATCATCAATCCGTATCTGTCGTTCACCATCTACCGCTGGGACATCAACATCCGGATGGCGACGGTGATCGGCCTGATCGGGGTCCCGGTGATCGGGCAGCTCCTCTACCAGTACACGCAGCTATATAAGTTCCACATGGTCGGGATGATGATGCTATTGATCCTCGCGACCGTCTGGTCGCTCGACTACCTCTCGGCCCGGCTCCGCGCCCGGTTGAAGTGATCACGGCTCATCGGCCCCGACCGGTGATTCCCTCCAGGTATTCCTTGATCTCCTCAAGCCCATAGGTCGTCTTCATCTGCTTGTAGTCCTCAAGCCAGGCGTCCTTGATCGTATCGTCGCGGCGGATCTCGACATCGGTAATCCCGAAGGCGTCGAGCATCTTCCGCGCCTCCTCCTCAATCTGGCGATCCTTCACCCGGAAGAGAAACCTCTGTATCTTCATCTCCACCTCCAAAAATGAGTATAGCTGCGCCGGTTGATCGATGCATCAAATGGATGAACCGGACTGTAGGAAACCTAAACCTCGAAGGACCAGCGGCTATTGATCAAAGATAACGCCGGATCTAGAATGGCAACATGAACACGGTGGATATAATCAGGAAGAAGCGCGACGGCGAAGAGCTCAGCCGGGAAGAGATCGAATACTGGATATCCGGGACGGTGAGCGGCCGGATACCGGAGTATCAAACCTCCGCCCTGTTGATGGCGATCCGGATCCGCGGGATGAACGACCGCGAGACCGCTGATCTGACCGACGCGATGGCCAACTCAGGAACGAAGTTCGACCCCGGGACGTTCCCCGGGTTCGCCGTCGACAAGCACTCGACCGGAGGGGTGGGGGACACGACGACCCTCGTGCTGATACCCCTCCTTGCCGCAGCCGGCCTGACGATCGGGAAGCTTTCCGGCCGCGCCCTCGGCCACACCGGGGGGACGATCGACAAGCTGGAGTCGATCCCCGGGTTCCGGACCGACCTTTCGAAGGAGGAGTTCCTCGACCTCGTCAGCCGGCACGGGTTCGCCCTCGCCGATCATACCGAGGACATGGTCCCCGCCGATCGGATCCTCTACGAATTGCGCGACGTCACGGCGACCGTCGATTCCCTCCCGCTGATCGTCGCCTCGATAATGTCGAAGAAGCTCGCCGGAGGGGCGGCCGGGATCGTGATCGACGTCAAGACCGGCTCCGGCGCCTTCCTCCCAGCGCTGGAGGATTCCCGCCGGCTCGCCCGCGCCCTCGTCTCGATCGGGACGAAGCTCGGCCGGCGGATGGCCGCCCTGATAACCGACATGTCGCAGCCGCTCGGGCTGATGGTCGGAAACGCCCTTGAGGTGCTGGAAGCGATCGATACGCTGAAGGGGGACGGGCCGGAGGACCTTGCTGCGCTCTGCTGCGAGCTCGGAGCGGAGCTCCTCATGTTCGCCGAAGGGTCGGGGGACCGGGAGAGGGCGATCGATCGGCTGAACGGGCTCCTGCACGACGGTTCTGCCCTCTCCAAGTTCGAGCGGCTGATCCTGAACCAAGGGGGTAACCCGGCGGTGATCGAAGATCCCTCCCTCCTCCCCCGCGCCGCCCGTCGCGTAGAGGCGCGCGCATCGACCGGAGGGACGATCGCCAAGCTCGACGCCCTTGCGATCGGCCGGGCTGCGAACCTCCTCGGGGCGGGGAGGACGAAGAA
>CAZGRE010000042.1:0-1421 GCA_964528085.1 uncultured Thermotogae bacterium
ATGATCCCCGGATAGCGGAGCCCGCGGACGTCGAGGCCGTACTTGCTTACGTAGTAGTCGCCGAGGAGCTCCCCGGTCACCTTGGTTACGCCGTACATCGTGGTCGGCCGGAGGACCGTCTCCTGCGGGGCGGGGTCGCGCGGGGTCTCCGGTCCGAAGACCGCGATCGAGCTCGGGACGAATATCCGAGACAGGCCCCGCTCCCGTCCGACCTCGAGGACGTTGATCAACCCTTCGATGTTCACCTTCCACGCGAGCTGCGGGTTCTGCTCCCCCTTCGCCGAGAGGATGGCGGCGAGGTGGTATACGACGTCGATATCGTATTCTTCGACCGTCTTTTCCAATTGATCCCTGTTTGTGACATCGAGGGTCACGAACGGCCCGGAATCGCGGAGTGCGGGACTCGGCTGCGTCCTATGCCCCGCGGCGACGACGTTCTCGCTCCCGTACCGCTCCCGGAGGGAGAGCGTCAGCTCCGATCCGATCTGTCCTACGGCTCCGGTGACTAAGATCCTGTCGGTCAATGGTTACGCCTCCCTTCGTTCGGCAGGGGGAGATTGTACGCGAGCCCTTCGGTATTCGGCAACGCCGGTTGAGGGGGGAGGAGCGCCAGTCTATACTCCTTCCGGAATGGGAACGGCGATCGGGATCGACATCGGCGGGACGTTCATCGACATCGTCGTCGCCGACGGGGGCCGTCTCGGCGCGATCAAGGTTCCCTCCACTCCCTCCTCTCCTTCCGATGGTGTGATCGCCGCCCTCGGCGAGCTGATCGGAGCCGGTCGGATCGACCCTCAGACGGTCGGGAGGCTGGCGCACGGGACGACGGTAGCGACGAACGCGATCCTTCAGGGTACATGGGCAAAGACGGCCCTGATCACAACGGGGGGATTCCGCGACGTCCTCGAGATCGGAAGGCAGGATCGCCCGCATCTCTACGATCTCTTCCAGGTCAGGCCGAGGCCGGTCGTCCCCCGCGACCTCCGCTTCGGGGTATCCGAGCGGATCGACGCGGAAGGGGAAGTCATCGTCCCCCTCGATCGATCGGCCGTGGAAGGGTTGATCCCTATCCTGGCACAGAACCGGGTCGAGGCGGTCGCGGTTTCGTTCCTCTTTTCCTACCTCAACCCCGCCCATGAGCAGGAGGTTCACCGGATCCTCTCTGAAAGGTTGAGTATCCCGATCGTCCTATCTAGCGATGTCCTCCCCGAGTTCCGCGAGTACGAGAGTACGTCGACGACCGTCATCTCGGCCGCCCTCAGGCCGGTGTTGAGCGGGTATCTCGCGCAGATCGAGTCGAAGGCGGCTGGGCTCGGGTTCTCGCGGCGCTGGCAGATCATGCAATCGGGCGGGACGGTGACGAGCGCTGCGATCGCCGAGGATGACCCCTCCCGGATCGTCCTCTCCGGCCCGGCGGCCGG
>CAZGRE010000042.1:1521-8911 GCA_964528085.1 uncultured Thermotogae bacterium
GGGCCGGAGAGCGCCGGGGCGGATCCCGGCCCTGCCTGCTACGGTCGCGGCGGGGACCGGCCGACGGTGACCGACGCTCACCTCGTCCTCGGGCATATCATCCCCGACCGGCCGCTCGGCGGCCTCCCCCGGCTCGACGAGCGGCTGGCGCAGGAGGCGGTGGGGAGGGTCGCGGAGCGGCTCGGATTGACGGTCGAGGAGGCCGCGTTCGGGATCATCGACGTCGCCGATGCGGCGATGGAGCGGGCGATCCGCGTCATATCCGTCGAGCAGGGGTACGATCCGCGCCGGTTCTCCCTCCTCCCGTTCGGCGGGGCCGGGCCGCTCCACGCCGTCTCGATCGCGCGGAGGCTCGGGATCGTGCGCGTCGTCGTCCCGCCGCTCGCCGGGATCCTCTCCGCCTTCGGCCTCCTCGCCTCCGAGATCGGGCACGATTACAGCAGGAGCGTCGTCCGGCCGCTTCGATCCCTCGCTCCGGAGCGGATCGGTGAGATCGTTGAGGGTCTGTGCGACGATGGGGTCCGCGCCCTGGCAAGTGAAGGGATCAAGCGGGAAGAGATCAGGTTCGCGGTCTCCTGCGATCTTCGCTACCTCGGCCAGTCGCACGAGCTGAACGTCCCGTTCCCGGAGGGGACCGATCGCAAAAGGATAGATCGGAATGCGCTCTCTTCCCTCGCCCGCGGCTTTCACGCCGCCCATCGCGCGGCGTTCGGTCACTCATCCGAGAACGAGGAGGTCGAGCTCGTCACACTCCGCGTCCGGGCGAGCGGCCCGCCGGTCAAGCTCGATCTCCGCTGGAGGGGGGATGGGTCCCGATCCGCGATCGGAGAGGCCCCTGTCTGGTTCGAGGGCGACCGGCCGGTCTCCACCCCGATCCGCCTCCGCCGGGGAGGCCTCGCCCCGGGGGAGGAGTTCGCCGGCCCGCTCGTCCTCGTTGGGGACGATTCGACGCTCCTTGTCCCCCCTGGGGTCGGGGGGGTATGCGATCGGTACGGGAATGCGGTCCTGGAGGTCAGATGATCGATCCGATAACCCTTGAGGTCCTCCGTCATGCCCTCTCCGCCGTCGCCGACGAGATGAACGCGAACCTGATCCGGACGGCGTACAGCCCGAACATCAAGGAGCGGCGCGACTGCTCGTCGGCGATATTCGATCCGTCCGGCCGGATGATCGCTCAGGCCGAGTCGATCCCCGTCCACCTTGGGGCGATGCCGTACTCGGTCGCAGCGGCGATCGAGAGCGTCGGCCGGTTCAGCCCCGGGGACGTCGTCGTCCTCAACGATCCGTACGCCGGAGGGGCCCATCTCCCTGACATCACGTTCGTCGCCCCCGTTTTCTTCGACGGGGTTCTGATCGGCTACGTCGCCGACCGCGCCCATCACGCCGACGTCGGCGGGAAGGAGCCGGGGAGCCTCGCCGGCGATTCGACCGAGATCTTCCAGGAGGGGATCAGGATCCCCCCTGTCTGCCTCTGGAAGGGAGGGAGGCTCGATCACGACCTGTTCGACCTCATCCTCCTCAACGTCCGCACGCCCGACGAGCGGGCGGGGGACCTCCGCGCCCAGTACGCCGCCTGCTCGATCGGGATCGAGCGGCTCCGCCGGCTCGCCGACCGCTACGGGATGGAGCCCCTCCTTGAGGGGATGGAGGCGATCCTCGACTACTCCGAGCGGAGGATGCGCGCTGAGATCGAGCGGCTCCCGGACGGTTCCTACTCGTTTTCCGACCGGCTCGACGACGACGGTGTCTCCCCTTCCCCGGTCCGGATTGCGGTGACGATCACCGTCGATCGGGATCGCCTCGTCGTCGATTTCACCGGGAGCGCGCAGCAGGTGGACGGGCCGGTGAACGCGGTCTATGCCGTGACCGTATCGGCGACCTATTACGCGATCCGCGCCCTCACCGACCCTGAGATACCCCCGAACGCCGGTTGCTATAGGCCGATTAGGATCATCGCCCCTGAGGGGAGCGTCGTCAATCCCTCCCCACCCGCCCCGGTCGTCGGCGGGAACCTCGAGACCTCCCAGCGGATCGTCGATGTCATCCTTGGGGCGTTCTCCAAGGTGATCCCAGAGAGGGTGATCGCCGCCTGCCAGGGGACGATGAACAACCTCGCGATCGGCGGGGTCGATCCGGAGACCGGCCGGCCCTACACCCTGTACGAGACGATCGCCGGTGGGTTCGGGGCGCGTCCGAATGCCGACGGGATCGACGGGGTCCACTCCCACATGACGAACACCCTGAACACCCCGATCGAGGCGCTCGAGACCTCCTACCCCCTCCGGGTCGAGCGCTACGAGCTGATCGCGGGGAGCGGGGGTGAGGGAAAGTACCGCGGCGGACAGGGGATAAGGCGGGATATCACCTGCCTCCGGGGTGAGGCGCGGGTATCCCTCCTCACCGATCGGAGAAAGCGCCCACCCTACGGCCTCGCCGGCGGCGGGCCCGGTCGGGTCGGTGAGAACGTCCTCATCCGCGACGGCCGTGAGATACCCCTCCCGGCGAAGGGGACGGTTACCGTCAAGGCCGGGGATACGATAAGCATCCGGACCCCGGGCGGCGGCGGGTACGGGGATCCGGCTGACCGGGAAGAGGAAGCGATCGAACGCGATCGTCGCGAGGGGCGGATCTGAGCTTTTCTCGACCCCTCCGTTCGTGCTATACTAAATATGTCTGTTGTCGCGGTAGCCGGGTGTCGCTCGTTCATCGGACGGAGCATCGCGTTTTTGCGCATTCATCTTTCGGGGAGCCGGCAGGGATGCCGGCCGTCATCGAGCAAGGGGGTGATCGATGAAGATTCAAAGCGGGAGGAGATTCGATCGGATCGGTATTTTGGAGTCCCTTTGGGAGGAGGATCGCACCCTTCACGATCTCCTCGCGGGAAGCGAGGATCTGGAGGAGGCGCGGGATCGTCTTTATTCGTATCTATCCGATCTCGAAATCGAGCTTCGCAGCGGATCCTCGGATCTCGACCGGCTCGAGATGGCGCTCGCCTTAAGCTCGATCGATGTGTTCAAGGGGATCATCTCCCCGGCGAACGAGGAGCTCGCCGGGTTCAGCACCCTTGCGATCCTCTGGCGGGCCGCCCGCGGGGAGGTCGATCCGGACGTGGATGACGGGTTCTTCGAGGAGTTCGTTCACCTGATACGGGGGATCAACGGGGATGCGCGCGCCGCTTGGCTCGGGGATCGGCTGGGTGAGGACCCGTTCGACCTCCTCCCCGAGGAGGGGAGGAGGGCGGCGATCCGCCGTTCGCGCTTCTTGGACCGGCTCTCAGAGGTGGTGAGGGCAGGGGTGAGCCGCTATCCGACCGGCCTCGATCCGGATCTGATCGAGAAGAGGAATGCGAATCGCGCCCGTATCCTCGCTCACTTCGCGGCGAGCGAGGAGGACTGGTACGATCCAGCCTGGCAGGAGGCCCACGTCCTCAAGGGGGAGGAGGGGTGGCGGACGCTCGAGCGGCTCGTTCCCCTCACCGGCGAGGAGATAGCGTCGGTCAGGCTCGCCGTCCGCTACGGGATCCCGTGGGGGATCACCCCCTATTACCTCTCCCTGTTCGACCTCGACTCGAGCGATCGGAGGGAGGACTACCAGGTCCGCTCCCAGGTGATACCCTCCCTTCACACCGTCCGGGCGATGATCGAGCACAGGAAGGATCGGCAGCGCGCGTTCGATTTCATGCGCGAGCACGACACCTCCCCGATCGCCCGCGTCACGCGCCGCTATCCGACGGTCGCCATCTTTAAGGTGGCGAACACCTGCCCTCAGATCTGCACGTACTGCCAGCGGAACTGGGAGATCTACGATGCGATGGTCTGGGAGGGGCTCCCTGACCGTGAGGGGCTCGATCCGGCGATCGATTGGTTCGAGGAGCACGAGGGGATAACAGACGTCCTCATAACGGGCGGAGACCCGCTCCTGTTGAGCGACGAGCTCCTCGACTACATCCTTGCGCGGTTCTCGTCGATGGAGCACATCGCCCACATCAGGATCGGGACGCGGATCCCCGTCACCCTACCGATGCGGGTGACAGAGCGGCTCGCTACCATCCTCGGATCGTTCATCTCGCCGGGGAGGAGGGACCTCTCCGTCGTCACCCACATAGAGAGCCCGTACGAGGTGACCCCTGAGCTCGCAGCGGCGGCCGAGAGGCTCCGCGCCCGCGGGATCCGCCTCTACAACCAGCAGGTATTCACCCTGGAGACGAGCCGAAGGTTCCAGACTGTGGCCAACCGGATCACGCTCAAGCGGGTCGGGATCGATCCGTACTACACGTTCTACATGAAGGGGAAGGATGAGCATCGGGACCTCCTCGTCCCGATCTCCCGCCTCGTCCAGGAGCGGAAGGAGGAGGCCCGCCTCCTCCCCGGGATCTTCCGGACCGACGAGACGGTGTTCAACGTCCCCGGCCTGGGGAAGAACCACCTCCGCGCCGCTCAGGATCGCGAGCTGATCGGGATCCGCCCCGACGGGAGGAGGGTCTACCTCTTCCACCCGTGGGAGAAGGGGATCGTCCCGGTCGAGCCGTGGGTATACGTCGACGTATCGATAAGCGACTACCTCAAAAGGCTCGAGGAGCGCGGGGAGGACCCGGCCGACTACGAGACGATCTGGTACTACTACTGATCTTCACTCGGAAGACGGTGTGGGAAGGCTCGCCGCGAACGTGAACCGGTAGGTGTTCCCGTCGACCGTCTGCGATCCGGTCCCTGACATCTCGGTCGCGTCGTATTCACCCTCGAGGGTGATCGAGACGCTGACCGGGGGTGTGATATTGTCGTTTACCCCCGACGCGGTGATAAACAGGGAGGAGCGGCTCGCCGTACCTTGGGTGATCGGAAGGTCGAACGGCTGTGAACCCGGCCCGATCAGGGTGATCGTCCCGGAGAGGGTCCGATCCTCGTGGACGAGGTCGAGGGTGATCGGGCTCGTGAACCCCGCCGCGGGGCCGTCTGTCCACGTTATCCATCCGCTCCACACCCCGGAGATGTCGATCGGTGGGGCGAAGAAGCATGAGGTGAGCAGCAGGATGGCAAGCCCTATCCCTTGTACGATGAATCTCTTCTTCAGTCGGCTCATCGGTTCATCCCCGATATCGAAGTCTCCTCCAGGAGCCTCGATCGGCGAAGGAACTCCGGGGTCGCGGTGGGTGACACCGCTCACCTATCGGTCGGGCTAGAACAGGCCGAGGTAGATCGCGAGGACGTCGAGGACGCTCGCGATCGCGCAGGAGACGAATGCAACCGGGAGGCCGCGCCTCAGCCACATCGAGGCGGTTATCGGCTCCGATGTCTTCTCGCTGAACGAGATAGAAAGGACATTCGCCGTCGCTCCGACGGGGGTCGCGTTCCCCCCGAACCCGACCCCGAGGGCGAGGGCCCACCAGAGCGGGGCGACGGCGATCCCCCGCTCGCCGAGGCCGACGATGATCGGGAGCATGGCGATCGTGAATGGGACGTTGTCGACGATCGCCGACATTATCGCTGATCCCCACAGAATGGCGAGGGAGGCGAGGATGATCCCGTGGCCGGCGAGGGAGGAGAGGGCGGATGTGATGACCTCGAAGGCACCGGATGCCTCGAGGCCGCCGACGATGATGAACAGGGATATGAAGAAGAGGAGGACGTCCCAGTGCACCTCACGCAGCGCCTCCTCCGCGTTCGGCCGGATCAGGATCAGCCCGACGCTCGCCCCGATCAGGGCGACGAGGCCGGATTCGAGGCCGATCCGGTCGTGGAGGAAGAAGAGGAGGATCGTCCCGGCGAGGACGGCGAGCATCACCCGCATCCTCTTCCGGTCGGTTATCGCCCGGCGCGCGTCCATCTTGAGTAGATGTGAGATGTTCTCAGGCTCCTTGAACAGGGCGGAGCGGAATACGAGGAGGAGGACCCCTTCGGCAGCGATCCAGACGATGATCACGATTGGTGCGAGGTGGACGATGAAGTCGGTGAACGTCAGCCCTGCCGCCGAACCGATCAGGACGTTCGGCGGATCCCCGATCAGGGTGGCTACGCCCCCGATGTTGGAGAGGATAGCCTCCCCGATCAGGAACGGGGCGATCGGGATCCCGAGTATGTCGGCGAGCGACATCGTCACCGGGAGCATCAGGATGATCGTCGTCACGTTGTCGAGGACCATCGAGACGAGGCTCGTCGCCAGCCCGAGGTAGACGAACAAAAGCCACGGCCTCCCGCGGGCGAGCTTCGCCGCCCTGACCGCGAGGTACTCGAAGAAACCGGTCGCCCGAAACAGCCCGACGATGATCATCATCCCGAGGAGGAGAATGATTGTGTTCGGATCGATCGAAGAGGTCGCCTCCTCCACCGAGTAGAACGAGAGCCACTCGCCGAGGGCGAGGATGGCGATCGCTCCGATCAGCGCGACGAGCGTCCGGTGGAGACGCTCGCTCAGGATCCCGAAATAGGTAAGGCCGAATATCGCACCTGCTAGGATCGCTGGGACGGTCAAGGCACCGGTCATAAGAACCGATCGTATGCCGTTCGCTCCCCCTCGGCAAATCGGTGTGTATAATCCCCCTTGAAGGAGGGGATATGCCCGAGCTCCCCGATCTTGAGACCCTCAAGGAGGCCCTCGCCCCGAAGATCACAGGACGTAAGATCACGGCCGCCCGTCCACTCCGCCCCGGGATCTTAAAGACGGTGACCCCTCCCATCGATTCCCTCGTCGGTGAGCGGTTCACCGGGATCTCGCGGCGGGGGAAGCATCTGATCCTCACCCTCAGGCCGGATCTCCACCTCGTCGTCCACTTGATGCTCGCCGGCCGGTTCATCCTGTGCCGGAGCGATCTCCGCCTGACCAAGGCGACCGGCCTCGTCGTCTCGTTCGCCGACGGGGAGGATCTCCGCCTGGTCGAGAACGGCCCGGTGAAGCTCGTCCGCGTGCACATCGTCGCCGATCCGATCGACGTCCCTGAGATCGCTCAGGCGGGTATCGAGCCCCTCTCTCCACAGTTCACGGTCGAGGCGCTGGCCGGGATGGTACAGGGTTGCCGGAGGCAGGCGAAGAAGCTCCTCACCGACCAGCGGGTAATCGCCGGGATCGGGAGCGCTTATGCCGATGAGATCCTGTTTTCCGCCCGGATCTCCCCGATCCGATATATTAACACCCTCTCCGAGGAGGAGATATCCCGCCTGCACAAGGCGATCGTGGAGGTCCTAAAGAACGCGATCGGTGAGATCCGAACCCGCCTGGGGGATACGCTGTTCACCGACGAGGTGCGGGACTTCCTCAAGGTGTACAAGCGGACCGGTGAGCCGTGCCCGGTCTGCGGGAGTCGGATCGAGGAGATCCGCTACGCCCAGACCCGGACCTACTACTGTCCGAGCTGCCAGTCGGCCGGGAGGAGACTCCCAGATCGGCGAAGCTGGAT
>CAZGRE010000042.1:9011-11320 GCA_964528085.1 uncultured Thermotogae bacterium
AGGGGCTAGCAGATCCGCGGTACGGGGTCGCCGAGCGGCATATCGAGGAACCGGCGCCCTCCGACCTCGGTCGCGAGGACGACCCGGCCGGGGTACTCGTCGGTCACGTGCCCGATGATTGCGGCATCCTCCCCGAGGGGGTGGGAGCGGATCGCGGCGAGGATCTCCTCTGCTTTGTCATCTTCGACGATCAGTATCGCCTTCCCCTCGTTCGCTACCTCGAGGGGGGAGATCCCGAGGAGATCGGAGAGGCCGAGGACCTCGCGGCGGAGCGGGATCTTCTTCTCCTCGATCTCGATCGTCGCTCTTGATTTGCTTGCCATCTCGTTCAGGGCGGCGGCGAGCCCGCCGCGGGTCGGGTCCTTCATCCCCTTTATCCCCCCGACCTCGAGCGCCCGTGCGATCATCGGCCAGATCGGGGCGACATCGCTTGAAAGCGGGGAGGCGAGGTTGAACTCCTCGCGGGCCGCGAGGAGGGCCATCCCGTGATCACCGATCGTCCCGGTGACGATGACGGCGTCCCCCGGCGAGATCGATGCGTCGGAGACGGCGCGGGATGCGATCCCGATCCCTGTCGTGTTGATCGCGATCCCATCGAGCTCCCCATGCCCCATCACCTTTGTGTCCCCGCAGACGAGGACAGCACCGGCTTCGGCGAGGGTCTTCGAGAACGAGGCGAGGATCCGCTCGAGCGAATCGAGGGGGAAGCCCTCCTCGATGATCAGGGAAAGGGTTAAGGCGATAGGGCGCGCCCCCATCACGGCGAGGTCGTTCAGCGTCCCGGCGGCGGCGAGCCGGCCGATGTCGCCCCCGGGGAAGAATATCGGCTTGACCACATGGCTGTCGGTGGTGATCACCGCCTCCCCGTCGGCCGGAAGGTCGACCGTCGCCCCGTCGTCGAGCTCGGTCAGGCCGATCCTCCCTGCGTGACAGTCCTTGAAGTGGACGAGGACCCGCTCCCGCAGGAGCTTATCCATCATCTCCCCGCCTGCGCCGTGAAGCGGGCCGATCCTGTCGGTCAAGGCGCCCTCCTCTCCCCGTAGCGGAACCATATGCTGCACGCTCCTTCCGCCCCGACCATGCACGGCCCGACCGGGGAAAGCGGGGTACAGCGCCGCCCGAACAGGGGGCAGTCGCTCGGCACGGCGCGGGCGGTGAGGACCTCGGGGCAGCGGCAGCCCGGGATCTCCTCGTCCGGTCCGGCCTCCGGTATGTCGAACCGCTTCCGCGCGTCGATCGATTCGAACCGCTCGCGGAGGACAAGACCGGAGGAGGGGATCGTCCCGATTCCCCGCCAGGCGGCGTCCGTTATCTCGAACACCTCATCGATCAGCCTGAGGGCCGCCGGGTTCCCCCCGTCGTCGACGGCGCGCGGGTAGGCGTTCTCCACCTTCGGCGTCCCGTCGGCGATCTGGCGGAGGATGAGAGCGAGGGCGTAGAGGATGTCGAGCGGCTCGAACCCGCCGATCACGACCGGGATCCGGTAGCGATCGAGCGCTTCGCGGTACGGCTCAAGTCCGGTGATCGTCGATACGTGCCCTGGCGCGAGGTAGCCTCCTATCCCGTGATCCGGGAGGTCGAGGAGGGCTCTCATCGCCGGGGGGATCAGCTTATGCGATGCGAGGACGGAGAGGTTCTCCGGCGGATCGTCGAGGACGATCGCCGCCGTCATCGGCGCCGTCGTCTCGAACCCGACGGCGAAGAAGACGACCTCCCTGTTCGTATCCTTTGCGTGCCTCACCGCGTCGCTCGCCGACAGGATCGTCCGGATGTCGCACCCCTCGGAGCGGGCCTCCTCGAGGGATGCCCTCCCACCGGGTACGCGGATCATGTCCCCGAACGAGCAGACGATCGCCCCGGTCCTGGCGATCGCGATTGCGGCGTCGATGTCGGATGCAGGGGTGACGCAGACCGGGCAGCCCGGCCCCTCGAGGATCGCCACCGTCTCCGGGAGGAGGCGGCGGAGCCCGTTGTGGGCGATCGCCACCTCGTGCGTCCCGCAGACGTGGACGATCTTCACCGGGTCGGCCGGCGCTAGGAGGGAAATCGCCTCGGTGAGGGTCTTGGCGCGATCCGGATCGGTCAGGCGGAACGGCTCGGTCATTCGGGTCCGTCCGCCTCCTCACGGGAGGCCTCGATGGAGGCGGCGAGCTCGTCGAACAGGGCGAGCGTCTCCTCGCCGTCTTCAGGAGATAGGCGTTGGATGGCGAACCCCGTGTGGATGAGGACGTAGTCTCCGGGTTCGACCCTCTCGGACAGGGTGTCGAGCCGGGCGGTCGTCATCACCCCGCCGTAGTCGACGTGGGCGA
>CAZGRE010000043.1:0-8995 GCA_964528085.1 uncultured Thermotogae bacterium
TGCTTCAGCCTGTCGCTTGATGAAGCAATTTACACACAAAACTTGACATAGCCTCATCATCCGTTAGCCTCCATTTTGGAACGCTACTCCCATTACGACTGATTGTCAATGGATCTTCGGGAGTCTGGATCTTCGGGAGTCTGGTCCTGCATTCCAACATCAAAGCTTCCTGGATTTCCTTGCCGATCCGCATCCCTATCCCGGCCCCCTCTGCCTCGTACCGTATATCCGATTCAGTGGGCAGGCCCCTCTTTAAAACTAAACGCAAGAGTTTTTGCGTCTAGTAGAACTATACGCTAAAATTGTTGCATATGGTTCCAAGGAGATTCTGGATCAGCTCGGTCGAGGGGGCATGGCGCCGGCGACCGGTGGTGTGGCTAGCCGGGGTGCGCCGGGTTGGGAAGACCTTTCTGTGCCGCAGCTTGGAGGATGTAGAGTACTTCGATTGCGAGCTTCCCAGGGTCCGGCGGATGCTCGAAGACCCGGAGGCCTTCCTCGAGGAGAGGGAAGGCCTCCGGATCGTTCTCGATGAGATACATCGTTTGCCGAATCCATCGGAGGTCCTGAAGATCGGCGCTGACCACTACCCGAACGTCCGCATCCTGGCCACCGGTTCCTCCTCCTTGGGGGCGTCGTCCAGGTTCAAAGACACGTTGACCGGGAGGAAGGCCGAAGTATGGCTCACCCCGATGACATCAGACGACCTCGTGGACTTCGGGAACGCGGATCTCGGCCGTCGCTTCCTCCGCGGAGGGCTCCCCCCGTTCTTCCTGGCAGATGAGCTTCCGGAACGGGATTTCCAGGAGTGGATGGACGCCTTCTGGGCCAAGGACATATTGGAGCTGTTCCGCCTGGAGCGTCGTCATTCCTTCCTCCGCTTCATGGAGCTCCTGTTCATGAGGAGCGGCGGCATCTTTGAGGCGACTAGTTTCGCCCGACCATGCGAGGTGAGTCGCACCACCATTTCCAACTATCTCGCGGTCCTACAGGCCACCTATGTCGCCCACGTGATCCGGCCGTACAGCACCCATCGTCCCAGTGAGATCGTAGCCGCCCCCAAGGTTTACGCGTTCGACACCGGTTTCGTCTGTTACTTCCGCGGGTGGAGCCATCTGCGGAGCGAGGATTTCGGCCTCTTGTGGGAGCATTTCGTGCTAAACGAGCTTCAGGCGAAGCTCCAAACGCGGGCCATACAATACTGGCGGGACAAGAAGGGACACGAGGTGGACTTCGTGATCCCCCTCAGAGGGGGACCCCTCATCGCGGTCGAGGCTAAGTGGAGGGCGGACGCCTTCACCCCAGAGAATTTGAAGGCGCTGGTGCGGCGATATCCGGACTCCCGCTGTTACGTGGTGGCAAGCGATGTGCGCGAGCCCTACACATCCGCCCCCCGCGGCCTCCGAGTGAGGTTCGTCAGCCTGCCCGAACTTGTGAAGGAAATAGCGGAGGCCATGGGGCGTTAGCGAGTTAAGTGGGGTATGTCCTTAATTTTTGGCGTTTTCAAGGTGCCGATGGGTACCCTCACCCTTTCCCTCTCCCAGAGGGAGAGGGGATGCCTTCCTGTTTTCAGGCTCTGACCAGCCTTTCTACAGCGAACCGAGGGCGGCGAGGTCGACGTTCTCCTTCACGAGCCGGGTGATGAGGGCGACCTTCTCCTCGTCCTCCGGGGTGAGGAGCGGCTCGATCCGCTCGACCTGCATTGCTGTCGTGCATCTCTGTGGGGGAGAGGAATATAATTGGCGCGATGACTGCTGCTTCGGCACAGGCCCATCTGTACGTCTTTCTCGACGAGGGCGGAAACTTCGATTTTTCTCCGAAGGGGACCGCTTATTTCACCCTCACCTGCGTGACGGCCAAGCGCCCCTTCCCTTGGGATGCGGCCTTTCCCTCACTGAAGTATGACCTGATCGAGAAGGGATTAGGTATCGAGTATTTCCACGCTGCGGAGGATCGCCAGGTGGTACGAGACATGGTCTTCTCCCTAATCGAGGGGTGGACCACCATTGTGCGAATCGATTCCTTGATCGTCGAGAAGCGGAAGACCGGCCCGGCCCTACAGCCGTTGGCCAGATTTTACCCGGAAATGCTCGGATACTTACTCCGATACGTGTTCGAGGAAGTGGCGAAAGACCAATATGAAGAGGTTATAGTGTTAACAGATAGATTGCCGGTGAGAAAGAAACGGCAAGCGGTTGAGAAAGCGATCAAGGTAACCCTGTCAGGTTTCTTGCCAGCGGGAGTGAATTATCGCGTCTTTCACCATGAATCCAGGTCCTGTGCTGGTCTTCAACTCGCTGATTATTGCAACTGGGCTATTTACCGGAAGTGGTCCAAGGGCGATTGCCGGGGTTATGAAAGCATAAAACGCGCGATCCACAGTGAGTTTGACATCTTCAAGAATGGCGAGATGTACTGGTACTAAGAATCGACCGCCCTGACTACCCTTGCGGGAGAACCCCATGGGTTCTTGTCATCAGGGCGGAACCTTTTCTGCCAATAATATACACCGATTCACCGCGGTTGTCTACAGAGAGGAAACTCGCTTTGTGCTTCGCTCATTATCACGCATATCGGCTCAGCAAAGCCGCGGATGGTCGCTCCGTGTAGGCTTCACGAGGCTCCGGCCTCACAGCGAACCGAGGGCGTCGAGGTCGACGTTCTCCCTGACGAGCTTCTCTAGGAGGGCGACCTTGTCCTCATCCTCCGGGGTGAGGAGCGGCTCGATCCGATCGACCTGCATCGCCGTCGTGTAGGTGTCGTGCGGGACGAGGAGGATCGGGACACCCTGCTCGGTGGCGTGGGTGATCACGTTCGCCGGGGGGACGATGTTGTTCGTCAGGAGGATGCACGATGTCCCACCCGCGTCGAGGGCGGCGAGGATCATGTCGCTCCGGTCCCCGGGCGTGATGATCAGCTTGTCCGGCCTGCTGAACAGCGGATTCCCGAGAACCGTTCCGACCGACATCGCCCCGACGAGGACATTCCGCACCGTCCGGTTGAGGCCGCTCTCCCCGGCGATCACGCGGGCGAACAGCTTCTCGGCGATCGTGCTGACGGCGCGGGTCGTCAGCTCGGCCTCGTAGGGGACGATCCCGAAGACAGGGATCCCGAGCTGCTCGATCTCTCCCAGGTAGGTCTCCTTGAAGTCGGAGGGCTTCTTCACCTTGTTTATGATCACCCCGCCGATGTGCGCCTCCTCGGCGGTTATGAACCGCTTGAGGAACGCAAGGTCGTCGGCGATCTCGTTCTCCTCCCCGCCGGCAACGATGACGACCTTCATCCCGGTCGCCTTGGAGATCGTGAGCGGATCGAGGTAGACCGACGCACCGAACGCGAGCCCCTTACCGGTCTCGATGAAAAGGGCCTCCTTCCCGCCTCCGACCGTCTCGATCAGCTCGCTCAGCTTTCCGGTGATCGATTCTTGGTCGTACATGTAGCGGAGCTTCGAATGGTCGAACCCGATCGAGACCGCCTCCGGCTCCTCCTCCAGGTCGAAAAGGCGGACGAGGAGGGAGGCGTCGTAGTCCCACAGCCGTTTCTTCCGGTAGAGGAACCGATCGCCGAGCGGCTTCAAATAGCCGAAACGCTTGCCCGCCGCGCGGGCGATCCCGACGAGGAGGCTCGTCTTCCCCGCGTCCTTCCGTGTCGATGCGATGATAAACGAGTTCATATCATTCACCCCCCTGGGCTTTCTTGAACAGGATTCTCACGTCCACCGCCTTCACCCCTTCTCCGTGTTCGTAGGCGACGAGCGGGTTTATTTCGATATCGGTTATATCCCTGATCCGGTCTACGAGTGCGCCGAGGCGGATCGCCACATCAGCGATCGCGTCGATGTCTTTGCGCTTCTCCCCCCGCACCCCGAGGAGGAGGGGGTAGGAGCGGATCTCCCCGATCATCGCGTTCGCCGTTCGCCTCCCGATCGGGGCGGCGCGGAACGAGACGTCCTTCATCACCTCGACGTAGATCCCGCCGAGGCCGAACATCACGACCGGGCCGAACGAGGGATCCTGGCGCGCCCCGATGATCGTCTCCACCCCCGGGCGGACCATCTCTGCCACCTCCACCCCCTTGATTACCGCCTTTGCGTTGTACGCGCGGCAGGAGCGGATGATCGCCTGATAGGCGTCGATCACCTCGCCTTCGTTCTCGAGGTCGAGGGCGACACCCCCGGCGTCGCTCTTGTGGATGATGTCCTTGGAGACGACCTTCATCACGACCGGATATCCGATTCGCTTCGCCGCTGCGACGGCCGCGTCGAGATTGGGAGCGACGATCGCCTCCGGGGTTGGGATCCCGAGGGCGGCTGCCACCTTCTGCGCCTCGTGGGCGAGGAGGAAGCTTCGCCCCTCGGCGCGGGCGGCCTGGATGATCCCCTCGATCGCAGGATAGTCGATCTTGACCTCCTCGATCGCCTCCTCCGGAGCCTGGCTGTAGTCCCAGGAGCGGTAGAGCGCCCCGAGGCAGGATACCGCCTCGTACACGTCGGAGAAGACCGGGATCCCGGTCTTTCGCAGCTTCCGGATCGCCCGCTCGATCCGCTCGCCCCCGAACAGGGAGAATACGATCGGTTTTTCCCTCTGGTAGCGCTCGTACGTCGCAGATAGGATTCCGGAGAACGCCTCGGTGTCGAACAGGGCGGTCTCGCAGTAAAGGGAGATCGCCGCGCCGATCTCTTCGTTTTTCAGGGCGAGATTCATCGCCTCCTCGTAGTCGGCCGCCGTCGCCTGGCCGGTTAGGTCGACCGGGTTCTTCGTCGAGCCGAACTCGGGCATCACCGATGAGAACGCCTCCTTCAGCCTCTCCTGGTCGTCGTACAGGGATACCCCGTACTTCTCGCACGCGTCGGTGGCGAGCACCCCGATCCCCCCGCCGTTTGTGATGATGACCGCCTCCCGTTTCGGGGGGAGGGGGGAGTCGGCGAGAAACCGGGCCCAGTCGAACGCCTCCTGCACGCTCTCCGCCCGGAGGACCCCGACCTGGCGCATCAGGGCGTCGAAGACCTCGTCCGCCCCGGCGAGCGACCCGGTGTGCGACGCTGCCGCCGCCGCGCCCCGCTTCGACCGGCCGGACTTGATCACGATCACGTGCTTGCTGTGCGTGATCCGCTTAAGGATACGCAGGAGCCTCTCCCCCTCCTTCACCCCCTCGATGTAGAGGAGGATGACGGTCGTGTTCTCATCGTCTGCCAGATACTCGAGGAGGTCGGACTCGTCGATGTCCGACTTGTTCCCGACCGAGACGAGGGCGGAGAGCCCGAGCGACTCGGCCGCGGTCTTCCCGATCATTGCGATCCCGAGCGCCCCGCTCTGGGTGATGATCGCCACGTGCCCGGGGAGGATCCCGCCCGGTCCGAACGTCGCGTCGATCGAGGCCTTCGCCGAGTAGATCCCGAAGATGTTCGGCCCGAGGATCCGCATCCCGTAGCGCTTCGCCGCATCGACGAGGGCGCGTTCCTCCGCTCGCTTCCCGACCTCGGAGAACCCCGAGGTGACGATGACGAGGTGCTTCACCCCGTTTCTTCCGCACTCCTCGACTGCGCCCAACACGAACTTTGCCGGGATCGCGATCACTGCGACGTCGACTACCCCGTCTATCGCGGAGAGGTCGCGGTAGATCTTAAGCCCGCGGACCTCCCCCCCTTTGGGGTTCACGGGGTAGATCTTTCCCTTGTACCCGGAGTTTACGATGTTCTCCACGATCCGGTAGCCGATCTTCGAGCGGTTCTCCGAGGCGCCGATCACCGCAACCCCGCGCGGCTCGAACAGGTACTTGATCTCAGCTTTTTCGTTCATTCGCTCACCTAAACAGCATCCTTAGCTCGTACACGCCGGCCTCCCTCCGCTTCTCGATCGTGAACCCGGCCTTCTCGAACAGGTGCATCATCGGCTGATTACCGACGAGGACCTCGGCGGTGAACCCGAGGAGCCCCTGGCGCTTGGCGAGGTAGGTCAGGTAGTTGAGGAGCTCGGTGCCGACCCCCTTGTTCTGGAAGTCGTCGCGGACGACGAGGGCCACCTCGGCGGTGTGCGTAGTCTCGTCGATCCCGTACTGCCCGACACCGATCACCGTCTCCTGGCCGGGCTCGCCGGTCACAGCGAGGATCACCATCTCGCGCGTGTAGTCGATCACGGCGAACTCCTGCAGCCGCTCGTGCGGCATGTCGGTGCGGGCGGAGATGAACCGCCTGTAGATCGACTGGTCGGAGAGGGAGTAGAAGAAGTCCTTGAGGAGTGGCTCGTCGCTGATCCTGACTGGCCTGAGGGTGATCTCAATGCCGGCCTTCGTCGTCCGGTAGGTCTCGAGCTCCTCAGGGTACTGCCCCCGCTCGCCCGGGATGTACGCCTGATCCTTGTAGATCAGGTTGAGGTCCTTCGCCTCGCGCAGAAGCCACGGCCGGAACCTGGGATGGGCGATCCCGATCAGCTCCATCGCCCGCTCACGGACGTTCTTTCCGTGCAGATAGGCGATCCCGTACTCGGTAACGACGTAGTGGATGTCCCCCCGGGTGAGGGTCACCCCCGCGCCCTCGGGGAGGAGCGGGACGATCCGTGAGACCTCTCCCCCCTTTGCCGTCGATTCGAGGACGAGGATCGACTTTCCGCGCGGGGCGAGGACGGCACCCCGCATGAAGTCGGCCTGACCGCCGATCCCGGAGTAGAAGGTCCGCCCGAGCGACTCGGCCGTCGCCTGGCCGGTAAGATCGATGGAGAGGGCGGTGTTGATCGCGGTCATCCGCTCCTGGGAGGCGATGACCATCGGATCGTTCGTGTATTGGACCGGATGGAACTCGATCGCCGGGTTGTCGGAGAGATATGCGTACGTCTCCCGGTGACCCATCGAGAAGGAGGCGACCGTCTTGTTCCGGTCGCGGGACTTGCGCGAGTTGTCGATCACCCCCTCCTTCATCAGCTCGACGATCCCGTCGCTCAACAGCTCGGTGTGCACCCCGAGGTGGCGCTTCTCACTCAGATTGGCGAGGACGGCGTTCGGGATCCTCCCGTAGCCGACCTGGATCGTCGAGCCGTCCTCCACCAGCCTGGCGACGTACCTTCCGATCCGGTGCGCGATCTCGTCCGGTACCTCGGACTCGTACTCGAGGAGCGGCTCGTCGTGGGGGACGATGCAGTCGACATCCTCGATATTTACGAAGGTGTCCCCGTGCACCCGCGGCATCTCGGCGTTCACCTGGCAGATGACGCATCCGGCGGAGTCGACCGCCGCCCGGCCGATGTCGACGCTGATCCCGAGGCTCATGTACCCGTAGTCGTCCGGAGGGGAGACCTGGACGAGGGCGACGTCGATTGGGACGACCCTCCGGTAGAAGAGATCCGGGACCTGGGAGAGGAAGATCGGGGTGTAGTCGGCGAGCCCCTTGTTCACCTCATCGCGCGTATTGGCGGAGATGAAGAACGCGTTGTGCCGGAAGTTCCGCTTGAACTCCTCCCGCATGTACGGGGCGACCCCGAGGGTCCAGATGTGGAGGACCTCGGCGTCGAAGAACGCCTTCGGATGATCCTTGACGTAGCGGACGATCTCCTCGACCAAGAATTGCGGCTTCCCGCAGCCGGTCCCGACGAATATCCGATCCCCCCGATGGATATTGGAGAACGCCTGATCAGGGGTTACGAACTTCTCCGGGAAGCGTTCCTTCCACTCATCAAGCGATCTTCCCACTCTTCCTCAACCCCTAAAGATCGATTCCGTATTCCGGTCCCAGATTCTCCGAGACCTCTTCCCGAAAAGCAACGTCGATCCAGGCTGCTTGCGCAACCCCTCCGGATCATGGAGGCTATCCTGTGGGAGGCGGGATGGCATACGCGATCTTCATCTGGCACGCCGTGTTCCTAGCGATCACCATGTCGATGATCGATCTGAACACGGTCTTCCCCGCCCTGATAACCTCCCTCGGCGGCTCGAAGATCGTCTTCGGCCTCCTCTACTCGATCATCCTCGGGGCCCCCTACCTGTTCAACGTCGTGTTCGGCCATTTCATCGCCGCCCGTCCGTACCGTCGCAAGTTCCTTCTGATCGGGATCTACCTCCGCGCCGCCTCGTTCCTCGGTATGGCCGGGTTCACCTACCTCTTCGGGAAGGGGCACCCCGAGGCGGTTGTGGCGAGCTTCTTCGTTTGGACTTTCATCTTCTCCGCGAGCGGCGGGTTCGCTGGGATCTCCTACACCGACATCGTCGCGAAGCTCGTCGAGCGGGGAAAGAGGGGGAAGCTCTACGCCGTGAGGCAGTTCGCCGCTGGGATCGCCTCGTTCCTCGGCGGGCTGATCGTAGCGCGGGCGTTCAGCTTTAGGACCCTCACTTTTCCGGCGAACTACGCGCTCCTCCTCGCGATCGGCTCGGCCGGGCTCGTCATCGCCTCCGCCGCCTTCTGGTTCATCCGCGAGCCGGCCTCGGTTGTCGAGTCGCGCCCGTCTCTCCGCTCACGGTTCCGGGAGATCCCGGGGATACTCCGCGAGCACCACAGCTTCCTCCGGTTCATCGTCGTCGAGAACCTCTCGAGCTTCAGCCTGATGCTGATGCCGTTCTACATGATCTACGCGAAGGAGGAGATGGGCGTTGCCGATCGCTACATCGGGATATACCTCCTCTTCCAGATCGGGGGGACGATCGGTTCGAACCTCGCCTGGGGCTGGATCTCGCAACGGTTCGGCTCGCGGAGCGTCGTCCGGGCATGCATCCTCCTCGGCTCGCTGATCCCGCTCGTCGCCCTCGGTCTCTCACCCCTGGGGGCGGGGGCGTTCTCGGCCGTCTTCCTCCTCCTCGGGTTCGTAAGGAGCGGCCGTCAGGTCGGGTTCGAGCCGTACCTCCTCGACATCCTCCCCGAGGGCGACCGGCCGGTATATCTCGGGATACGCGGGACGCTCAACCTCTTCACCGTCGTCCTCCCATTCCTCGGCGGCCTGTTGATCCATGCGGCCGGGTATCCCCCGATCTTCGCCCTCGTCACCGCCGTGATGCTCGGCGCGTTCTTCCTCCTCGG
>CAZGRE010000043.1:9095-11068 GCA_964528085.1 uncultured Thermotogae bacterium
TCCTGCCTGTAGTACGCCCGAAGCTGCTCGTAGAGCCGCGGCATCCTTTGTCTGAGATCGTTCGGCCTCTCGAAGAACGTCTCGGTAGCGACGGCGAAGAACTCGGCCGGGTTCAGCGCTCCGTACGGGCGGAGCGGCCCCTCCCCTCCCCCCTCGATCTCCCGTCGCAGCCGCTCGTAGGCCTCGTGGAACACCCGCGCCCAGGTCTCGTACATCGTCGGATCAGGGAGGATCGGCGCGCCGTCGGTCCTCCCGGTCTCGGCGTCGAGCTGATGGGCGAACTCGTGGAAGACGACGTTGTTCCCGCTCCCGACCTCGGCCGCGTCCCGCCGCACGTCGGCCCAGGAGAGGACGACCGCCCCCTCCCGCCACGACTCCCCGCTCCTCCCCTGCACCCCCTCGGTCACCAGCCCGCTTCCGTCCCGCACCCGGTGCCGGGCGAGGTACGGGCCGGGGTAGACGATTATCGAGTAAAGGCCCGGGTAGAAGCCGGTCTCCCGGTGAAGGAGGAGGATGCACGCCTGCGCGGCGATCGTCAGCCTGATCGCGTCGGTGATCCTCAACCCCCCCGCCCCCTCGAACCGCTTCTCGGCGAGGAAGACGGCGGTCTTCCCATCGAGCTCTGTCCGGTCCTCGGCGGAGAGGAGGGAGAGATAAGGGACGTTCCTCCGGACTATCCTCCGCCATTCCTCGGGGAGGCCCCGCCCCATCAACCGCGCGCGGCGTCGCCTCCTAAGCCAGCCCATGCTCGCCTTCTCCCATCAGGTCGCGTATCCTTCCTCCATGCTGTTTAAGGTCCGTTACGGCTCGTTCGCCGCACGCATTTATAGCACATTGATCGATCCTCTGATCGTCCCCTTGCGGAGGAGGATCGTCGAGATCTGTCTCGAGCGGGGATTGCGCGAGGTGATCGATATCGCGTCGGCTACGGGCGCGCAGTGCCGGATCCTCGCCGAGGCGGGGATCAATGCCGTTGGGATCGACATATCGGAGGCGATGATCGACTCGGCGAAGGCCCGTGGCGGACGTAACGTCGATTACGTTCACGCCTCAGCGTACGAGCTCCCGTTCGAGTCGGGCTCGTTCGACGGGGCGATCATCAGCCTCGCCCTCCACGAGCACACAGAAGAAGAGAGGGGGATAATCCTCGCCGAGGCCCGCCGCGTCACCGTACCGGGAGGGATCCTTCTGATCGCCGACTACACGCCACCTTCCCGGCACGGGGTCAATCCGGCGTGGCTTGCGATCCGGCTGATTGAACGGACCGCCGGGAGGGATCACCACGCCGGATTCCTCGACTTCGTGGCCCGCGGCGGGCTCGATGGCCTGATGGAGCGCTACAACCTCGTCCCGTACGAGAGGGTCGACTCCCATCTGCGGACGATCGGGATCGCCGTCTTCGTGAACCCGGGCTAGCCCTTCGGGAGGGGGTAGGGGAAACGGCTGTACGACCCTTCCCCGCCGAGTTCCTCCTCGATCCGGAGGAGCCGGTTGTACTTCGCCGTCCGCTCGGACCGGGCCGGCGCCCCGAACTTCGACTGCCCTGTGTCGAGGCCGACGACGAGATCGGCGATGAACGGGTCCTCGGTCTCCCCGCTCCGGTGGGAGACGATGACGTTCCACGACGCGTCGAGCGCGAGCCGCGCCGCCTCGATCGCCTCGCTCACCGTCCCGATCTGGTTCACCTTGAGGAGGAGGGCGTTCGCCGACCCCTCGGCGATCCCCCGCTTCACCCGGGTCGGATTGCTGACGAAGACGTCGTCCCCGATGATCTGGATCCTCTCCCCGAGCCGCTCGGTCAGGAGGCGCCACCCCTCCCAATCCTCCTCGGCCATCCCGTCCTCGATCGAGACGATCGGGTATCTCTCGACGAGCCCGGCGTAGAAGTCGACGAGCTCGGACGGGGTGAGGGTCCTCTCCCGGATGTGATATACCCCGTCCCGGTAGAACTCGGAGGCGGCCGAATCGATCGC